>JBJMQJ010000406.1:0-5085 GCA_045802765.1 Myxococcales bacterium | reverse complement strand
GGCGCCGTCAGGTCGGTTCGCGGAGGAGCCTTGGGGGGCGAGGCCGGCGCGGGCTGCGCTGGACTTCGTGGACCGCGTTCCGCCGGCTCGGGAACGGGCATCACCGGAGAAGCGTTCGATCCTGGCGCGGGACGCACCAACAGCTCGTCCTTCACGATGGTCTGGGGCTTGTAGTTCACCGCCGCGTGCACCGCGCCGAACGCCCACAGCGAGTAGAAGGCGGCAGCCCCGACCCACTTCACGATCTGCAGCCGGTGCGCGATCTGGTAATCGCCGGGCAGCCCGAACTTTTGCGTACTCTGATCGCGCAGCGTCTCGATCAAGAGCGCGCTCCCCACGCTCGCCGCCCCGAAGATCACTTCCAGGGTCGCGAGCGTGTACCCGAGCGTGCGGTCGCCGTTCTGCAGCTGTCCGAGCCCGAAGGGCAGCAAGGAGACCCAGAATTCGTGCTGCACGACCGTGCGCTCCACGGTGGGCTGCATGGTCTTGAGCCGCCGATCGTTTTCCTCCTGGCGGCGCCGCGCCGCTTCCTCCTCGAACGCCCGCCGGCGCGCCTCCTTCTCCGCGCGGCGCTGCGCGCGCAGCGGGGCGATCTGCGGCTCGAGCTCCTTCTTCTCCCGCTCGAAGAACTCGATCACCCGCGGCGGAACGTAGAAGGGATCGAGCTCGGTGTCGGGGTCGAGGAACAAGAGCTCGAGGAAGGCGCGGTGCGCCTCCGCCTCGCGAGGCGGGTTCTGCAGGAGGAGCGCTTCGCCGAGCAGGGTGTAGGCGCGGGCGCGCAGCTCGGGCGTCTGGAAGCGGCCCACCTCCACCAGGCCCGCCAGCCGCTGCGCCACTTTCGCGTAGTCGCCGTACTCGAAGTCGCGCTGCGCGAGCCGGACCTGCTCGGCGACGGCGTCCTCGGCTTCGAGCTGCTGCGAGGGAGTCGGCTGCTGCGCGGCGCCGGGAGCGGCTGCCGCCAGCGCGGCGGCGAGAGCGAGGCCCGTCGCGCACCTCACGGCTCACCAGCCATGTCGATCTCGTTTTCGGTGCCCGCGCGGAGCGTCCGCTGGATCGCCTTCTCGCCGACGGTGATGGTGAAGCGGTGCGTGGGCTCGGTCATGGCGATGCGCGCCGGCGTGCCGCGCAGGTCGCGCACGAGCCCCAGCGGCGTCAGAGGCGTGTTCTCGTCCGAGTACCACACCTGCGCGTCGGGGTCGCCGCCGAGGATGCGCAGCTGGGCAGGGCGCGGAGCGCCGGTCTCCAGCGTGTAGCGCTGCCGGTTCGGCCGGATGTCGATCTGGGTGTTCAGGTCGGCGCAGCACTTGTGCTGGATGGTCACCCGGTGGGGGCCCGGCGCGAGCTGGGCGTGGATCATCAGGTCCTGGCCCAGATCGGCATCGTCGACGATCACGCGCGCCGGAACCTTCTGTGCGAGCACCACCGGAAGCGGCTTCGGTGGCTCGACAGCGGCGGCGGCGCGCTGCTCGCGGCGCGGGGTCACGGTCCGCGGCGCGGGCGTGGCCACTTCGCCGGGCGGCGAGCCCGCGACAGCGCCCGGCCTGGATGTCGACGTGCGATTCGCCGTCGACGCGGGGGCGGTAGTGGAGTCGGAGGCCGTGGGAGCGGAGGGTGCCGCCGCGGCCGCGGTCAGTTCGCGGGCCCGCGCCTCCTGCTGCTCGCGCTCGGCGCGCGCCGCCTGCACCCGCTCGGCAAACCGGATGGCCGGCAGGGAGATCGCCGCCGCGATCGCGCAGGCGGTCGTGGCAATCAGCGCGCGCCGGCCCAGCTTCAAGAGCCTCGCCCTCCGGCGGATCCGGTCGACGCGCCCCTTCGCCTGCGCGTTCTGCGGGTCGAGCGCGAGCACCCGGCCGAACGCCGCGAGCGCAGCGGAAGTCCGCTTGCGCGACAGCTCCTCCTCGCCGCGTGCCAGGCAGCGGTCGACGAGCCGCGCGCGGACGCGCGGTCCCTCGACGCCGGGGTCGCGGACGAAGCGGGCGAGCACCTCCAAGGGCTGCTCCACGCCCGCCTCGGCGAGCAGCGCCTCCAGCTCCTGGCGCAGCTCGGCGGCGCTCTGGTAACGGCGCGCGGGGTCGCGCTCGAGGCAGCGCAAGATGATCTTCGCCTGCCCGTCGCTCACCGCCGCCCGCGTCGCCCGCGGATCCTTCAGCTTGCCGTCGAGGATGGCGCGCAGCAGCGCCGCGGGGCTGGGAGCCTGGAAGGGCAGCTCGCCGCAGGAAAGCCAGTAGAAGATGGTGCCGAAGGAGAAGAGGTCGCTGCGCGGGTCCGCCGGCTTGCCCTCGATGGTCTCGGGCGCGAGGTGCGCCGGAGAGCCGAGAATGCTCCCCGTCATGGTGAACTTCTCGCCCGGATCGAGCAGGGCGGCGATGCCGAAGTCGGTCAGCTTCACGACGCCGTCTTCGCGGACCATGACGTTCTCCGGCTTCACGTCGCGGTGCACCACGCCTGCGGCGTGGGCATGCTCCAGCGCCTCGGCGATGGGGAGCAGGCACGCCGCCGCCAGCTCGGGCGGGTGGAAGGCGTTCTCCTCGGCGAAGTCGCGCAGCGTGCGCCCGCGGATGAACTCCGTCACGAGGTACGACGGCTCCGCGGACAGACCGCTGAAGTCGTAGACGTCGAGGATGTGCGGGTGGTGCAGGCGGGCCACGGCCTGCGCCTCGCGATCGAAGCGGCGCCGGACGTCCTCGCGCGCGTGCAGGTGGGGGTGCAGCACCTTCACGGCCACGACGCGGCGCAGCTGGGTGTCGAAGCCGCGCCACACGACGGCCATCCCGCCCTGGCCGACCTGCTCATCCAGCCGGTACCGGCCAAGCTGCAACGACTCCCTCCCTCGGGCGTCCATGTCGCGGTCGCTCCTCCCCGGGCCCGTGCGCGAGGCGCCGGAGCCGCAAGGCAAGCGGCCGTGTCGGCGCGGAATTTCGCGGGCGCCCTCGAGAGGGGCACGACAGCGTTGGCACTGTAGCGGCGCGGCTACGAGCGATCAAGGCCGCGTGGAGCCCATCCTCCGTCCGGCGCGGATGCGATCGAGCAGCATCTCCAGCATCTTCACCGGGTCGCGTGGCAGCGCCTGGCGCGGGCGTTCGGCCGGAAGCGGCGCAAAGCTCGCGTGCGCGACCTTGTGGGAGCGGGACGCCGCGCGAGGCGTACCGTGCGCGGCGGCCTGCGCGGGAAGTCGTTCGGCGGAGCCGAGATCCGCCCGATCGCCGGGGGGAGCCAGCTCGCGCAGCTCCTCGAGGCGCTCGCGGAGCAGCTCGTTTTCCGGCGATTCCGCCGCCGCGCGCTCGTAACAGCGCAGCGCCTCGACGAAACGACCGGCGCCGGCGTGCAGCTCTCCCTGTTCGGCGTCGGTGAGCGTCCCGGCCGCAGGCCTGGGCTCCGCCTCCTCCGGCTCGGACCGGCGGCGGCCGACGAGCTCCGCTGGCTGCAGCAACGCGCGCACCGACTCCATGCGCAGACGGACGCGTTCGTCGCCGGGCCCCCGCGCGATCAGCTCCTCGAAGAGCTGCAGCGCGGCGAGCAGCTCGCCGCGTCGGACGGCGCGCTCGGCCCTCTGCTCCAGCTCGGCGGCGGACTCCGGCATCCGGCGTCGATCTCAGGGTCCGCCGCGGGCCGTGTCAACTTCCGGTGTGCGCGCGGCCGGCAGCGCCGGCGCGCCGTGCGGGGCGGGGAGGAGGCCTTGTGCGCGGCTCTGCGACGCGAGCTCCAGCAGGCCCTCGATGGCGCTCGGCCATCGCGGCGAGAACCCCAGGGCGCGCAAGCGGCCGGTGTCGTAGTACCGGTCGGCGGCGAGCTGCTCGAGCAGGTCGGGCGTGAGCCGGGGCGGCGCTGCGGGAGGGCGGCCCTCCCAGGCGCGCAGCCAGGCGCGCGCGAGGCGTTTGTTGAGCCGGTTCCAGAAGATCCACGAAGGAGTGTGCCGAAGGACCCAAAGCCCGGCGCGGGCCGAGGCGGGCGAGTAGGGTAGCCGCCCGGCCTCCCGGGCGCCGGCCGCCTCGAGCACGCCGCGGGCCAGCTCCTCGAGCGGGAGCGGGACGTCGTCGGCGACGTTGTACGCGCGCCCGAAGAGCGCCGGAAGGTCCTTGTGCTCGGCGAGGAGGAGCGCGGCGCGCGCGACGTCCTCGGCGTGGACCGCGTGCACCACCGGGCCGCGGCGCGGCAGCCAGAGCGCGCGATCGCCATGGGCCGCCAGCGAGGCGACCACGAGCGCGGCGGCCAGCCCGCGCCGCTGGCGGGGCCCGTACGTCAGCGCGGGGCGAAGCACGACGAGCTTCAGGCCCCGCGTGCGCCGCCAGAGGAAGGCTTCGCGCTCCACGGCCCAGCGCGCGATCCCGTGGGCGTCGACGGGCCGCTTGGGATCGCCTTCCTCGCAGGGAAGGTTGCGCGGGCGGCCATAGACGGTGCAGCTGGAGAGGAGCAGGAGCGGCGCCCCGGCCGCGAGCGCGGCGGCCATGGCGGACCGCGCCGACGCCAGCGCCTCCTCCTTCAATCCGCCGGGAAAGGCGGCGTGCGCCACCAGTCCGGCGCCTTTCGCCAGCTCGGCGGCGAACAGGGCCCCTTCCGGGCTGCCGAGCTGAGCCTCGGACGGCGCCGCGCCGACCGCGCGGGCCTCGGACAGGTCGGCGCCGGGGCGATCGACCGCGCGCACCTCCCACCCGGCGCGGGCAAACGCCTCGCACAGATGGGACCCGATGAGTCCCGCCGCGCCGGTGACCAGCACCGCCTTTCGGTCCACGCCCGAGAGATTCCACGGTCCTTTCGCGGGTGCAATGCGTTTCGACGGCGGTGGCGGGCGGCTGGCGGTCAGAGGTCCGCTCGCGGCTGGCGGTCAGAGCTCGGCTGGTGGCGGACGGCTGGCGGCTGGGGGTCAAAGCACCTGTCACCGATCGGCTTTGACGGGGCGCCGTCGAAGAGTCGTGGCGTTGTCGCATTTTCGCTGTACGGCCCACCGCCAGCGGCCGTCGCCAGCCGGGTGGTTTGTATCCCCACATCCACTCACGTTTTGTGCGTGGAATCGCCACCATTATCCTCGGCGGGAGAGGTTTCCCTTCTTGGTCGACAATTCGGATTTCGTCCTGGTCGAGCGCTGCC
>JBJMQJ010000405.1:0-8206 GCA_045802765.1 Myxococcales bacterium | reverse complement strand
GGTGGCGCCGAAGGTGTCCTGGAAGAGCGCGCTGTGCTGGTACAGGTTGTTCAAGACGACGCCCGTGACCGCGTCGCGCTTGGTCTCCACCACCGCCCGGATACCCTCGCGGCTCGACTCGTCGCGCAGATCGCTGATGCCCTCGAGCTTCTTCTCCTTGACCAGCTCCGCGATGCTCTGGATGGCACGCGCCTTGTTGACCTGGTAGGGGACCTCGGTCACCACGATGGTGTCCCGACCCGTCTTCTTGTCGGTCTCGATCTCCACCTTCGCGCGCATGCGCAGGATGCCGCGGCCGGTCTCGTAGAGCGCGCGGATGGGCGCCACTCCCATGATGATCCCGCCCGTCGGCAGGTCGGGGCCCTGGATGCCTCCGGGAAGCGTGCCGCCCAGCTTGGGATCGAGCAGGTCGCGCAGGGGAGCATCGGGATGATCGATGAGGTGGATGCAGCTCTCGATGGTCTCCCCCAGGTTGTGCGGCGGCACGTTCGTCGCCATGCCTACCGCGATGCCCGCCGAGCCGTTGACCAGCAGGTTGGGGAAGCGCGTCGGAAGGACGCTGGGCTCGGTGGTGGAGTCGTCGAAGTTGGGGCCGAAGTCGACCGTCTCCTTGTCGATGTCCGCAAGCATCGCCTCGGCCAGCTTGGTGAGGCGCGCCTCCGTGTACCGGTAGGCGGCGGCGCTGTCTCCATCGATGGAGCCGAAGTTGCCCTGCCCGTCGACGAGCAGCGCGCGCAGGTTCCATTCCTGCGCGAGGCGGACCAGCGCGTCGTAGACGGATGCATCGCCGTGCGGGTGGTAGCGCTTGAGCACTTCGCCGACGGTGCCGGCGCACTTCGAGTAGCGCCGGTTGTGGAGCATGCCTTGCTCGAACATCGCGTAGAGGATGCGGCGATGGACGGGCTTCAGCCCGTCGCGCACGTCGGGCAGCGCGCGCCCGACGATGACCGACATCGAGTAGTCGAGATACGCCTGGCGCATCTCGTCTTCGATGGCGACCGGGATGAGCGACGGAGCGGTTGCTTCGGCCATGCGGTTTTGCCCTGTGCGGGAGCCCGTTGGAGCACGTTGCGGGGCCTTGATTTCTATCCTCTTGTCGAGGTGGACGCCATGGGATTCTGGTCCTCTTTACAGGCCCGATCCGGGGGAGGATCCTGCGCCGGCGTGACCGTCGCCTTCCCCGAGCTGCAACGGTTGCAGGATCTGGCGCTGCTGCTCCTGCGCCTGGTGGTCGCGGTGGAGTTCGGCGCCAGCGGCTACTCCCACCTGAAGGACCCCGTCGGTCGGGCGAAGAGCATCGGCCTCCCCCCGGCGGCGACGGCGGCGCTCGGCGCCGCCGAGGTGCTCGCGAGCGCCGCGCTCGTCACCGGAATCCTCATCCAGCTCGGCGCTCTGGGCCTCGTCCTGCTCGGGCTCGGGGCGATCGGGAAGAAGATCTTCCAGTGGAAGACGGGTTTCTGGGGGAAGGACGGGTACGGGTGGCACTACGATCTGATGCTTCTGGCGATGAACCTCGTCATCGCCACCACGGCAGGCGGCAAGCTCGTCGTCCGCTTCTAGACTCCCTTACAAATTATCCAGGTGCCTGCGCGCTTCCCGGCCCGCTTCGCTGCGCGGATCGCATTGCTCCGCCTCGCGGAACGCGTCGCGCGCCGATGCCTTGTCGCCGCGGAGCTTCAAGGCGATGCCGCGGCCGAGGTTCGCGCCGGCGTGGCGGCGGTCCATGGAGAGCGCCTTGTCGAACTCGGCCAGCGCCTTCTCCATCTCTCCTTCTTGCAACCAGCGACGCCCCTCGGAGACGTGGTGATCGGCATTGGAGACGAACTCCACGTCGAGAACCGCCCGCCCGACCACGTGGCCGAGCACGACGCGCAGCGGCCCGAACCACCAGAAGCTCGCCACCTCCGCCGCGGCGACGACCGCGATGGGGACCTCGGCGATCTGCTTTCCCCGGAACTTGATGCGCACGCGCGTGTGCTGTCCCTTGGACATGAGATCCCGGGCCTGCGCCGTGATGTTCGCGAAGGCGCCCTCGAGCCCCTCGGAAAGATCGACGGCCACCTTCTTGGCCGTTTCGCCCGCCTTCTCCGCCGCCGGACGCGCCTTGTCCGCCAGGTCAGACAGCTTCTTCGCGGCGCGGTCGGCGATTTCCGCCCACTCGCTTCCGTTCACGCCCGCCGGGTTTCCCGGTTCTTCGCGGGGCGCTCGAGAGGTCTCCTGGCGGGGCGCGCGCCTCACCGCCCGACGGCGCCGCCGCTGTGTCTTCTTGTCGCTGCCCTCGCGCTCGGCCATGCCGTCCTCCGTCGGAACGCAGTATGCTCCGGCGCGCCGCTGGCCGCCACGCGGACGGGCGGCTTCAAAGCGGCTTCCCCTTCGCGCCCATCGAGAGCCATGCCGGTCCACCGCGAGCGCGTCGACCCCATCCGCACCCCGGCGCAGCTCGAGATCTGCCACCGCCGCTGGCTCCTGCCGGACGACGTCAGCAGGGGCGTCTCCTTGCCTCATTCGGCGCGGCTCTGGCGGGGGTTGATCGATCTCGGCGTGCTCGACGCGTCGTCAGAAGCGGAGCTCGACCGGCTCCCGCTGACGGCGGCGGGCGCTGTGGACCATACCGAGCTGCCGGCGGCGGCGAGCGCCGGAGCGCTGCTCGCCGGCTCCGGGACGGCTACCCGGGTCTCGCAGGTAGTCTTTCCCGACGGGGACCGCCGC
Source organism: Myxococcales bacterium (assembly GCA_045802765.1). Lineage (GTDB taxonomy): Bacteria > Myxococcota > Myxococcia > Myxococcales > 40CM-4-68-19 > VBKO01. The sequence goes on along the minus strand of JBJMQJ010000405.1, from coordinate 5,497 downwards.
GACCCATACCAGGAAGAGGGTCCCGATCGCGGGTATCGCGACTACACCCTGTACGTGGTAGACTCGCTCCGCTTCCTGCTCCTGCCGCTGCCCCCGGTGGAGCTTTCCTGCGCAGCTTGCGGCAGGGCCGGCACACCCGACCTGACGACCTTCGGCGCCGCCGCCTTGCTCGACGTCGAGCGAACCTGTCCAGGTTGCGGCGAGCGCCGCGATCTGGGCCGCGACCGCGCCCGGCTGCGATCGGGAGCGATCTTCCTTCTCGAAGAGCTGTGCGCGCGAGCGGCGCTGTCGGTCGAGCTACCCCGCGCGCCGCTCGCCGAGGAGTTGCCCGACGCAGCGGTCGCGGCGCTGCTTCGGGACGCGTTCGGTGGATACGACGAGCTGGCCGACAGCGAAGCCGAGCCGGCGTGAACGCTACGGCTGGCGCAGCCACGCGCAGACGATCTCCGCCGTGCGCCGTAGATCGGGCGAGACGTAGAGGACCTTCTGGTAGTCGGTCGGATCGTACGGCGTCGCCGCGACGAGGGCGAGATCGAGCGGCCGCAGCTCGGCGTGGTCCTCGAAGCGGCCCAGCTCGCCGAAGGACGACAGGAGCCCCGCGCCATAAGCCTTCACCGCGCCGGCTTCCTCGCACAGGCCGAACTCGAGGGTGTACCAGTAGACGCGAGCGATGCGGGAGAGCTGCTCCGGCGTGGCGCGCGCCGCCGCCTCCCCGAACGCGCGGTTCAGCCGCGCGAACAAAGGATCGCAGAACGTCGCCGCGTGGCCGACGAGCTCGTGCACCACGTCCGGCTCGGGCGTGTACAGCGGCCGGGAGGGATGCCGCATGTACTGCGTCGCGAGAAAGGTGCTGCGCCCGAGGTGACCGAGAAAGTTGCGGTCGCTCACCAGCCCCGCCACCGGCCGCATGCGGAAACCGGTTGCGCGGCCCAACGCGACGTTCACGTCGGCCAGCTGCGGCACCCGCGACCGATCGAGCTTCAGCTGCCGCGAGCAGCCGAGATAGGCGCTGCAAGCATGGCGCTCGTGCAGCGGGTCCAGGTTCCGCCACACGGCGCGCCAGACTTCCTGCTCCTCGTCGGTGTAGTCGACCTGCGGCACCGGATCGCCGTACCGGTACTCGAAGGCGATGCGCGCGATGTCGTCGCGGCGGCGGCGATAGACGGGATCGCGGAAGCCGGGATGGTCGGGATCGAGCTCCACCAGGCCCGCAGCATCGAGGCGGTCGGGCGCCCGCAGCTCGAGCTCTTCCGGAGTCGGCTTGTCGGAGTCCATGACCGAGGCGGCGCAGTGTAGCAGCCGTGAGATCGGGCTTCTACAAGCGGTGCCGTGCGCGTCGCACCGCCTCAATGGCGGGACGTCGCGACCAAAGTCCGCGCCGCTGCGCGCTCCACCGCCGCGCGCACCTTGTCGTAGTCGGGGTCCCCGGGACCGATCGCCCCCAGCTTCTTCTGCGCCTCGTCCAGTTCGCGGGAGGCGCGCTGGGCATCGATCTGGTCTGCCCTGAGCACCTCCTCGACGAGCACCCGGACGCGGTCGTCCGACACTTCGGCGAAGCCCTCGCCGGCGGCGTAGCGGTGGGTGGAACCGCCTGCGTCGTATGCCAGCTCGCCGGGTGCGAGCGTGGCGACCAGAGGCGTGTGGCCCGGCCGCACCCCGAATCCGCCCTCGACGCCGGTGAGGCGCACCTCGTCGCACTGCACGGTCAGCGCGCGCTGCTCAGGCGTGACGATCTCGAGGGTGAGCGGCATGGCTTAGGCCGCCATCGTCTTGGCCTTCGCCACGGCGCCTTCGATACCGCCCACCATGTAGAAGGCCTGCTCGGGCAGGTTGTCGTGCTTGCCGTCGAGCACCTCCTCGAAGCTGCGGATGGTGTCCTCGAGCTTCACGTACTCGCCCTTGATGCCGGTGAACGCCTCGGCCACGGCAAAGGGCTGCGAGAGGAAGCGCTGGATCTTGCGCGCCCGCGCCACGGTCAGCTTGTCCTCGTCGGAGAGCTCGTCCATGCCGAGGATGGCGATGATGTCCTGCAGCTCCTTGTAGCGCTGCAAGACCGCCTGGACGCGGCGCGCGACCCGGTAATGGCGCTCGCCCACCACGTTCGCGTCGAGGATGCGGCTGGTCGAGTCGAGCGGGTCGACGGCGGGATAGATGCCGATCTCGGTGAGGCCGCGGGAGAGCACCGTGGTCGCGTCGAGGTGCGCGAAGGTCGTCGCCGGCGCCGGGTCGGTCAGGTCGTCGGCCGGCACGTAGATCGCCTGCACGGAGGTGATGGCGCCCTTCTTCGTCGAAGTGATCCGCTCCTGAAGCTCGCCCATCTCGTTGGCGAGGGTCGGCTGGTAACCGACGGCGCTGGGGATGCGGCCGAGGAGCGCCGAGACCTCGGAGCCTGCCTGGGTGAAGCGGAAGATGTTGTCGATGAAGAGGAGCATGTCGCGTCCCTCCTCGTCGCGGAAGTACTCGGCCATGGTCAGCGCGGAGAGCGCGACGCGGGCGCGCGCCCCGGGGGGCTCGTTCATCTGCCCGAAGACCAGCACGCACTGGCTCTTCTGCGGCTCCTCGAGGTTCACGATCTTCGACTCGATGAACTCGTTGTAGAGGTCGTTGCCCTCGCGGGTGCGCTCGCCGACGCCGGCGAAGACCGAGAAGCCGCCCTTCGCCTTGGCCACGTTGTTGATCAATTCCTGGAGCAGCACGGTCTTCCCCACCCCTGCGCCGCCGAACAGCCCGATCTTGCCGCCGCGGGTGTACGGCGCGAGAAGGTCGATCACCTTGATGCCCGTTTCGAAGGCCTGGACGCGCACGTCCTGCTCGACGAAGGAAGGCGGCGGGTGGTGGATGGGGTTGCGCCGGGTGGCGTTGATCGGCCCCCGCTCGTCGACCGGCTGGCCGATCACGTTGAGGATGCGCCCGAGCGTTTCCTTGCCGACGGGCACCGAGATCGGCGCGCCGGTGTTCTTCGCGGCTTGCCCGCGTACCAGGCCCTCGGTCGAATCCATCGCGATGCAGCGGGCGGTGTTCTCCCCCAGGTGCTGCGCCACCTCGACGGTCAGGTTGTCGGCCTCGCTGGAAATGCCCGGGTTGGAGAGGGTGAGCGCCGTGTAGATCTCCGGCAGCGTCCCCGGCGGGAACTCCACGTCCACCACCGGGCCGATCACCTGCGTGACCTTCCCCGTCTTCTGCATCTCGGTCAATGCCACTGCGGCCATGTCGTCTCCGGATCCTACTTGAGCGCCTCGGCGCCGCTGACGATCTCCATCAGCTCCTTGGTGATCGCCGCCTGGCGCGCGCGGTTGTAGTCGAGGGTGAGGCGCCCGATCATCTCGGACGCGTTCTTGGTGGCGGAGTCCATCGCGGTCATGCGCGCGCCGTGCTCGCTCGCCTCGCTCTCCAAGAGGGCGCGCCAGATCTGCATGGCGAGGAAGCGCGGGATGAGGGCCTGCAGCACCTCGGGCCGGCCCGGCTCGAAGATGTGCTCCGGCGTGATGAAGCCTTTCTCGCCGGGTCCGCGCTTCGCCTCGCCGCGCGGCTGCAGCGGCAGGAGCTGCACCAGGCTGATCTGCTGGACGATGGCGCTCTTGAACTCGTTGTAGAGCAGGTACACGGCGTCGAGCTCGTCCTTCTCGTACGCCTCGATGAGATCGTCGGCGATCTCGCGCGCCTGCCCATAGCGCAGCCGGCCGAAGAACCCGACGTAATCCTTGCGGGTCTCGATTCCGCGCTTGCGGGCGAAGTCGCGGCCGCGCCGGCCGACCGTCGAGAACTGGATCCGTTCGAAGCGGGACCCCTCTTCGACGAGGAAGCGCTGCCCGCGGCGGATGATGTTGGAGTTGAAGCCTCCACAAAGCCCGCGGTCGGAGGTCATCAGAACGACCTCCACGCGCCGCGGCGGGCGCACCGCCATGAGCGGGTGGGGCGGAAGCTCGGCGTCGGCTCGCGCCCGCGCGAGCGAGGCGAGCATCTCGTCGATGAGCTGCGCATAGGGCCGGGCGCGCACCACCGCGTCCTGCGCGCGCCGCAGCTTGGCGGCGGCCACCGTCTTCAGGGCCTTGGTGATCTTCTGCGTGTTCCGCACCGACCGGATGCGGGTGCGGATGAAGCGGAGCGAGGCCACGTTCTCCTACGCCTTCGCCTTTTCTTCCGGCCGGAACACGTCCCTGAATTCCTCGAGCGCGCGGTCCAGGGCCGAGCGCACCTCGTCGGTCAGGTCCCTCTTCTCACGGACCAGCTTGTACACCTCGGGGTGGCGCGTCTCGATGAACTCGATCAGCTCCTTCATGTAGCGCGGGACGTCGCTCACCTCGACGTTGCGGATCCAGACCACGCCCTTCTTGTCCTTCTGCGTGCCCGCGTAGATCTGGACGATCTGCTTCTCCACCGGCATCGGGTCGTACTGGCCCTGCTTCAAGAGCTCGGTCAGGCGCGCGCCGCGGGCGAGCGTCTCCTGCGTCGACTTGTCCAGGTCGGAGCCGAACTGCGCGAAGGCCGCCAGCTCGCGGTACTGCGCCAGCTCCAGGCGCAAGGAGCCGGCGATCTTCTTCATCGCCTTGATCTGCGCGTTCCCGCCGACTCGCGAGACCGAGATGCCTACGTTGATGGCCGGCCGCTGACCCGCGTAGAACAGGTCCGTCTCCAGGAAGATCTGGCCGTCGGTGATGGAGATGACGTTGGTGGGGATGTAAGCGGACACGTCGCCCGCCTGCGTCTCGATCATGGGCAGGGCGGTCAGGCTGCCGCCGCCGCGCTCCTTCGACATCTTCGCCGCGCGCTCGAGCAGGCGGCTGTGCAGGTAGAAGACGTCGCCGGGGTACGCCTCGCGGCCGGGAGGCCGGCGCAAGAGGAGCGAGAGCTGGCGGTACGCGACGGCGTGCTTGGAGAGATCGTCGTAGATGATGAGCGCGTGCTGCCCGTGGTCGCGGAAGTACTCCCCGATGGTCACGCCGGTGTAGGGCGCGAGGAACTGCAGCGGCGCCGCGTCGGAGGCGTTGGCCGCGACCACGGTGGTGTATTCCATCGAGCCGAACTTCTGCAGCTTGTCGACGACCTGCGCGACGGTCGACTGCTTCTGGCCGATCGCCACGTAGATGCAGAAGACGTCCTTGCCCTTCTGGTTGATGATGGTGTCGGTCGCGACCGCGGTCTTGCCGGTCTGGCGGTCGCCGATGATCAGCTCGCGCTGGCCGCGCCCGATCGGGATCATCGAGTCGATGGCCTTGATGCCCGTCTGGAGCGGCTCCTTGACCGGCTGGCGGTCGACGACGCCCGGCGCCTTGAACTCGAGCGGCCGCCGCTCGGACGTCTCGATCGCCCCCTTGCCGTCGAGCGGGTTCCCGAGCGGGTCGACGACGCGGCCGAGGAGCGCCTCGCCGACGGGCACGCTCGCGACGCGTCCGGTCCGGCGGACCGGCTCGCCCTCCTTCACGTGCTCCCACTCGCCGAAGAGGGCCGCGCCGACGTCGTCCTCCTCGAGGTTGAACGCGAGGCCGACGACGCCGTG
>JBJMQJ010000404.1:0-17114 GCA_045802765.1 Myxococcales bacterium | reverse complement strand
TGGACGGCGACGCGCGCGGCGGCGCGGCGCTCTCCATCAAGGAGGTGACCGGCAAGCCGATCAAGTTCATCGGCATGGGCGAGGCCCTCGACAAGCTGGAGGAGTTCCGGCCGGAGGGCCTGGCGAGCCGCATCCTCGGGTTCGGCGACATCGTCGGCCTGATGAAGGACTTCGAAGGGGTGGTCGACGAGCAGAAAGCCGAGGAGGACGCGGAGAAGATCCTCACCGGCAACTTCGACCTCCACGACTTCGTCGAGCAGATCAAGCTGGTGAAGAAGATGGGGTCCGTGAACGACCTGTTGGAAAAGTTCCCCCTCTTCGGCGAGCTGCCCGAGGGCATCACCTTCGACGACAAGGAGCTGGGCCGGGTCGAGGCGATGATCGGCTCGATGACCACCGCCGAGCGCAAGAACCCGCAGATCATCGGGGACGAGCGCATCGACCGCATCGCCAAGGGGTCGGGCCAGGGGAAGCAGCACGTGCGCGGGCTGCTCGAGCGGTTCTTCGCGATGCAGAAGGTGATGCGCCAGATTGGCGGCGGCCCGGGCGGCGCGGGGATGGGGCTCCTCTCGAGGCTGCCTGGGTTCCGGCAGCTCGCGCAGCTCAAGCAGCTCAAGGGGATGGAGCCGCAGGACGTCGCCTCCCTCTTCGGGCTTCCCAAGGAGATGACGCAGGCGATGCCGGCGCCGGGCGGCAGGGGCTCGCATTCGGCCGCGCTGGCGCGCCAGCGGCTGATGGGGTTCAACCAGCAGCCGCCGCGCCAGATGTCGGACGAGGAGCGCAAGAAGCTGCGCGACAAGCGCAAGCAGGAACGCAAGAACAAGAAAAAGAACCGCCGCCGCTGAGGGATTGCAAGCGTTCTCGGCGCCCTCCCTGATCTCAGCGCCCTTCGCGTGAAACGTTTTGGTCCTTACGCATGCGGAATGGGCGCGCAACGACGGCTGCGATCGCGCAAACGAGGGCGAGGGCAGCGGTGGGATAGCCCCAGGCGATGCGCTGCTGCTCGGGACCAGTCGGCTGGTACGTGGCGCGTCGGGCGGCGGCGGCCTCGTGGTACGGCAGCAGCAGGGCGAGGCTGCGCTGGACGGCGGATTCCGCGGGCTCGCGACGGGCCGCCTCGAAACGGGCTTGCCAGAGACGCAGCGCCGTCGCCGCGCGGCGCAGGCCGCGGCCTTCCAGCTCGTAGAATGCGGCGAGAGTGCCGGCGTCGCCGCGCAGGTAGTCGTCAGGATCGTCTCCCTTGGCGCCGTCATATTCGTGCCCCATGCCGTCGCGCAGCGTGGGCGCGGTGAGCCGGTACGCCAGCCGGTAGACCCCGCCGCCTTCCCGGCTGGACAGATCGATCGTCGCCTGCGCGATTGCCCGTCCGAAGTCAGGCGCCGCGGGCACGGCGCCGGCGAGGCTGGCGTCGTCGCGGTCGAGCCCGTCGAGCGCGGCGCGCACCTCGGGAGCGCCAGCCAGCACGCGCTTCGCGAACAGGTCCTCGGAGAAGAGGTGGTGGTTGGCGATCAGGCGGACCCCGATCTGCCGGAGCGAGCGCCGCTCCCCGAGCACGCCGCCCAGCGTGCGCACGTCGCGCATCTTCGACTGCATCCAGGCGTCGCGGAAGAACTCGTAGATGCCCACCTGGACGGTGTGGATCTGGTTCCCGACGTCCTCGAGATGGTGGAACGCCGCGCCCGCGAAGCAGGCAGCGAGCCACTCGCGCGAGGGAAGGTCCGACGCGGCGGCGAGGAGCGCGAGGTCCGTGTAGAGCTGCGCCATCTCCGCGCCATAGGCGTGCGCGGTGGGCGGCACCGCGAAGCGCCACGGCTCCGCCTTCAACACTGCGGGATCGTCGCTGAGCGGTCCGGTGACGAGGCCGTAATGGGCGTGGCCCTGGCTCGTGGTCCCGGTGAGGCTCCCGAAGTCGAGCGTGGCGGGATCGTAGGGCATCGGCGAACCGTCTCGAGCGGGCACGACGTTCCGATCGGGTCCGCGCAAGTACCGGTGCCGGTTGCGCTCGTCGTCGTCCGGCCAGCGGCTGGCGAGCGCGAGCAGATCGCCGCGCGACATTCGCCTCGCGTCCGCGAGATCGAATCCGTGCACCGCGGCGGCGGGATCGAGCATGAACAGCTGCTTGAATTCCCAAGCCGTGAAGGCGTCCTGGGAAGGCCAGCGGGCGAGGAACTTCGCGCGAAGACCCGGGTCGGGAAGCTGCGCTGCCGCGCGAAAGAAGAGCGCCCGGAGCGCGTCGAGATCGGCTTGCGCCGGCGGAACGAGCTCCTCCGCGAGCCAGGCGGCGCGGTCGGCGAACGCGCGGCGGGTGACCAGCGCGTGGATCGCCTCGTTGTACGCCGGCGCGGGCAGCGAGACCGCGCAGAGGAGGGCCGCGAGGCGGCGCATCGCGGGAGCCTACCGCAGCCCGTCGAGTAGCGCGCGCAGCCGGCTCAAGCCCTCGATGCTCTGCGCTCCGTACCAGGAGAGGTCCCGGCCGCTGCACGAGACGATCTTCGCCGCCGGGAGCCGCGAGCGGAACACTTGCGCGTCGGCGTCGCCGAACGGATGCGGCTCGTCCGGAAGCAGGACCACCTCGGGCGCGCGCCCGACCACCTCGTCCAGGGTGATCCGCGGGTAGCGCACGTCGCGCTCCCCTGCGGGGCGCGCCCCGGCGGCACCCAGGTCGGCTTGCAGCGGATAGCGCCGCTCCCGATCGGCAAAGACGTTCCGCCCGCCCGCGAGGAACAGCGCGTCGCTGATGAAGGTGTCCGCGTTCACCGTCATCAGCGGCTCCATCCAGATGGGCACGAAGGCGGCGAGCGGCGGCCGGGGCTCCTCCTCGACGGCGCGCAGCGCCCGCAGGCCGCGGCGCAGGAGGTCGCGCGACGATTCCTCGACGCCGAGGATCCGCGCCAGCCGGGCGAGGTGCGCGAGGCCGTCCGCAACCCTCCGGGGAAAGGCGACGAAGACCGGCAGCTGCAACCTGGCCAGCTCCTCGACGTGCGCGCGCGAGTTCTCCTCCTGGTTGGCGAGCACCAGATCGGGGTCCAGCGCGGCCACTGCCTGGACGTCCACGTCCTTCGTGCCGCCGATCACGCGCAGGTCGTCGACGCGCCCTTCCGGCGCGACGCAGTACCGCGTGCGGCCGACCAGGCGATCTCCGGCGCCGAGGGCGAAGACGTTCAGCGTATCGCTCGGCACGAGCGAGACCACCCGCCGGGGCGGGCGGACGAAGAGGAGCTCGCGCCCGCGATCGTCGTACACGCGCAAGGCCATCGCGCTTCCTCTATCATCCGCCGCTGCCATGCGCGCCATCGTCATCAAGGCCCCCGGCGGGCCCGAGGTGCTGGAGCTGGGAGAGGTCCCCGATGCGCGTCCGGGCCCGGGCGAGCTGCTGGTGCGCGTGCGCGCCGCGGGCGTGAACCGCGCCGATCTGCTCCAGCGCCTCGGCCGCTACCCGCCGCCGCCTGGCGAGCCCGAGACGCTCGGCCTGGAGATCGCCGGCGAGGTGGTCGAGCCGGCGGGCTCGTTCCAACGCGGCGACCGCGCCATGGCGCTCCTCGCCGGTGGCGGGTACGCGGAGCTGGCCCGCGTGCCGGCTGGGCATGCCCTGCCCATTCCCGATGGAATGGACTTCGCGCAGGCCGCCGCCATCCCCGAGGCGTTCCTGACCGCGTGGCTCAACCTCTTCATGCTCGGGCGGCTGGCACCCGGCGAGGTGGTGGTGGTGCACGCCGCGGCGAGCGGCGTCGGATCGGCCGCGCTGCAGCTGTGCCGCGGCGTCGCGAGTACCATCCTGGCGACCGCGTCCGAGGCCAAGCACCGCGCCTGTCTCGAGTTGGGAGCGACCCACGTCCTCGCCCGGCAGCAAGTCCCCACCGCGCTGGCGCAGACGGTACGCGCGGTCGCGGGACGCGGCGCCGATCTCATCTTCGACCTGGTGGGCGCGTCCTACCTGGAGGCCGACGTCGCGGCGCTCGGGCTGCAGGGCCGGCTGTGCTGCCTCTCCACCATGGCCGGGTCGAAAGGGACCCTCGACGTGGGCGCGCTGCTCACGCGTCGCTTGACCGTGATGGGCTCCACTCTGCGCAACCGCTCGGCCGCGCAGAAGGCGAAGCTCGTCGCCGACTTCGCGCAGAAAGCGCTGCCGCGCTTCCGGACCGGGGAGCTGCGCCCGGTGGTGGCGCGCACCTACCCGCTTGCCCAGGCGCGCGAGGCCCACGCGGCGCTGGAGCGGAACGAGGTGGTCGGCAAGATCGTGCTCCTCGTCTGACGCGCGGATCTCGCGACACCTGCGACCCGCGCCGCGCTCCTGCGTCCCGCACCCAGAACATGCGCCGGGGTGGGACGGCAGAATCGTTGTCGCTCGGAAAATTTCAACGCATTCTGACTGGGCCCTTTTCCACGAGGTGGATCGACGTGCCGCGCAGCGTGCTCGTGGTCGACGACAGTCCCACCATCCGCGGCTTCGCCCGTCTGCTGCTGCGCTCGCTGGACGTGAAGGTCTTGGAAGCGGAGGACGGCGCCAAGGCGCTCGCCCTGGCCCGCGCCGCCGCGCCCACGCTGGTGCTCGCCGACGTGAACATGCCCGTGATGGACGGGCTGGCGCTCACCCGCGAGCTGCGCAAGGACAAGGACCTCAAGGACGTCCCCGTGTTGCTGCTCACCGGCGACAAGTCCGAAGAGCTGCAACGGCAGGGACGCGCCGCGGGAGCGAACGAGCTCCTCACCAAGCCCCTGCAGGCGTCGGAGCTGCAAGCGGCGGTCCGCCGCTGGCTCAAGGACCCTGCGTGAGCCTCCCCCACCTGCTGCTCGTGGACGACAGCGAATCGGTGCTCGCTTTCGAGAAGGCGGCGCTGGCTGGGCACTACGTCGTTTCCACCGCGGTGAACGGACGCGAGGCGCTCACCAAGGTGGCGCAGCTGCGCCCGTCGGCCGTGCTGCTCGATCTCTCGATGCCCGAGATGGACGGGGACGAGGTGCTGGCGCAGATGCAGAAGGACCCGCAGCTCGCGGCGATCCCGGTGATCATCGTCTCCTCGGAGAAGCAGCGGGCCGAGGCATGCCTCAAGGGCGGGGCGCGCGCCTTCCTCGCCAAACCGATCCGCGCGCAAGACCTTTTGCCGTTGGTCGGCAACGTTCTGGAGGAGGCGCGGCGCGCCGAGCGGGCGGGCAGCATGGCCGCGCTGTTCGTGGACGCGGGCGGCGTGGAGGTCGGCCTTCCCTTGGATACGGTCGTCTCGGTGCTGCACCAGGCGAGCACGCGGCCGTTGCCGCTCGGCCCCGCCTACCTGTGCGAGATGCTGGAGTTGCACGGCGAGCCGGTGCTCGTCCTCGACCTCGCCCGGCGGCTCGGGCTCGCTCACCGCTCGTCGATCGCGGAACGGAAGCTGGTGGTGGTGGAGTGCGGCGGGCAGCGCCTGGCGCTCTGCGTGGACGGCGTGCGCGACCCCGAAGAGCTGGCCCGCGAGCAGGTTCTTCCGCGCGGGGAAGTGGCGGGCGCCGAGCACGGCCCGCTGCGGGACGCGCTAGTCGCGGTCGCGCGCACCGCCCGCGGCGCCGTCCCGGTGGTCGATCCGCGCGCGCTCGCCTCGCCCCGCCTGCTGCGGGAGCTGGTCAAGGCGCTGCGCGGCGAGGTGGCGGCATGAACGTCCGGCGGCAGCTCGACGAGCGCGTCCTCGAACGGCTCACGGAATGCGCGGCGCGCTGGACGGGGTTCTCGCGCGACGCCATCCTGCCCGATGCCATCCGTCGGGCGGTGCACTCGCTGCGCGCCGATCCCGAGGAGGTCGTGGCCCGCTCCGCCGCCCACGATCCCGCCGTCGTGCACGCGCTCTGCCAGGCGGTGTCGGTCGGCGAGACGTTCTTCTTCCGCCACCCCGATCAGTTCCGCTGGGTTCTGCAGGACTGGATCCCGGAGCTGCTCGCAGCAAAGCGGCCGGGCGTGCGCGCCTGGAGCGCAGGATGCGCGACGGGCGAGGAGACGTACTCGATCGCGGCGTGCCTGCTCGACGCGATGCCGCGCGACGCCTCCGTCGAGGTCCTGGGGACCGACCTGCTCGACCGCAACATCGCGGCGGCGCGCGACGCGCTGTACGGCGCCTGGTCGCGGCGCCCGTCGGCTCCGCAGCTGCACCCGCTCTACCGCGAGGAGGCCGGCGGCAAGGCGCGCATCGAGGAGCGCGTGCGCAAGGTTGCGCGCTTCCAGCTGCACAACCTTCTCGAGAAGGCGCCGGCCGGCCCCTTCGACCTGGTCTTCTGCCGGAACGTGCTCGTCTATTTCTCTCCGGAAGCCGTCCGCGTGGCCGTGCAGCACCTGGTGGAGGTGCTTGCTCCGGGGGGCGCGGTGCTGTTCGGCCCCATGGACCTGCCCGAGACTCCTCGCGGCCTCACGCTCGCCGGCGCGCCGGAGCTGCAGATCTATCGTCGCGCCGACGCGGCGCCCAAGCCGCGCGCCCGGCCCGCCCCGGTCAAGGAATCGCTGCCGCCGCCGGTTCCGTCCCGCCCCCGCACCCCGCCGCCCGAGCCAATCGCGCTCCATCTCCGCGCGCTGGTGCACATCGAGCGCGGCGAGAAGGCCGTCGCGCAGCGCGCGCTGGCCGATCTGTGCGCGCAGGTCCCCGAGTACGTCCCCGGCATCCTCGAGCGCGCGCTGCTGCACGTGCGCCAGGGCGAGCGCGCCGCGGCGGCGCAGCTCATGCGCGAGGTCCTGCGGCGCACCGAGCGGCTGCCGCTCGACGAGGAGCTCCCCGGCCCCGAGCCGCTCCCGGTCCGCTTCTACCGCGAGTCCGCAGCCACCTTCCTGCGCGGCGCCGGAGGAGGGACCTAGGTGAAGGTCGCGCCGCGCTTTCCCGACGACGTCACGCAGGAGGAGCGCGAGCTCCTCGAGCGCAGGGCGGCGCGCCTGCGCGAGAAGGCGCGCGCGACGGAGGAGGAATCGGTCCTCTGGGCGGCCGAGTTCCCCGTCGGGGAGGACAGCTACGCGCTGCCGTTGGAATCGCTGCGTGCCGCGGTCCCCCTGAAGATGGTGACGCCGGTGCCGCTCTCGCCGCCGCACGTCATCGGGATCCTCCGCTTCCAGGGGCAGATCCTCACCGCGATGAGCCTCTCCTCGCTCCTGGGAGGCCGCGGCTGGCGCGAAGACCCGGCGGTGCTGCTGGTCGTCGATCCCGGATTGGGCGGCCGCCTCCTGGCGCTCGACTGCGAGCGGATCCCCAAGCCGGTGCCCCTGCCACACGCGCTCGTCGAGGAGGCGCGCGCGCGACAGGCGGGCGCGGTGGCGGAGGTGACGCTGCCCGGGCTCCACCAGGTGAACCTGCTCGACCTGGGCCGGCTGATGGACCGGCGCGCATCGGAGAAGCGCGATGCTTGATCCGATGATGGAGCAGCTGCTCCCCGGGTTCGTCGACGAGTGCAAGGAGATCGTCGAGCGGGTCACCGATCACCTCATCGAGCTGGAGAAGGCGCACGAGCAGGCGCGCTTCGACGACCTCGCGCGCGGGCTGCACACCTTGAAGGGCAGCGCCGCCACGCTGGGCCTGGCCGAGCTGTCGGAGCTGGCGCACCGCATGGAGGACGCGGTGCTGCCGCTGCGGGGCAAGACCGCGCCGCTTCCGGGCGCTGTCACCGATGCCCTGCTCAAGACGCTGGACACCTGGATGGCGCACTTGCGCGCCACCACCGCGAAGGCGGAGCTGCCCGATCTGAAGGCGAGCCACAAGCTGCTCGAGGCGGTGCGGCATGCCGTGCAGGCCGTCGAACCCGGCAAGCCGGCGGTGAACAATGGCAAGTCGGGTCGCGAGAAGGGAAAGCCGTCCGCCGCGGCGGAAAAGGAGAAGGAGAAGGAGAAGGAGAAGGAGAAGAAGCCCAGCAAGCGCGAGCGCGAGGCGCGGGCCGCGCAGGCGGAGCCCGCCCCCGCCGAGCCCGCCGCCGAGGAGGAGGCCGGCGCCGCCGAGGAGGCGGGAAGCTGGCGCGTGCGGACGCGGGAGGTGATCTCCCTGCTGCACGAAGTGGAGCGGCTGCGCGAGGTGCGCCTCCGGCTGGAGGAGCGCCGCCGCGAGCTGGAGCGCGGCCTCTCGCAGCTCGCCCGCCTCGGGATCCTGGCGCAGACGGCGGAAGTGCGCGCGCTCCTCATGGGCGTGCAGCGGGCGCTGTCGGCGGACGGCGAGGAGGCAGGGGACATCGTCGCCTCGATGGAAGACGAGCTCAAGGCGATCTGCACGCTGCCGGTGCGCACGGTGCTGGAGCCGCTGCGCCGGTCGGTGCGCGACCTGTGCAAGCAGTCGGGGAAGCTGGCGCGGCTCTCGATCGTCGGCGGCGAAGTGTCGCTCGATCGACGCGTGCTGGAGTCCTTGCGCGGTCCGCTCGTGCACCTGGTCCGCAACGCGGTCGACCATGGGCTGGAGGTGCCCGACGTCCGCGAGGCGCGCGGCAAGCACCGCGAGGGCATCGTCGTGGTGCGCGTCGAGCAGCAGGGGAACATGCTCTTCATCGAGGTCTCCGACGACGGGAACGGCCTCGACCTGGCGCTCATCAAGCAGGCGGCGCGCGACCTCTCCATCGTCCCCGGCGCGGAGCTGGACGCCATGACGGCGGCGCAGCTGCATCAGCTCATCTTCCGCAACGGATTCTCCACCAGGCGCACGGTCACCGAAGTGTCGGGGCGCGGCGTGGGGATGGACGTCGTCCGCAGCCAGATCCAGGCGCTGCAGGGACACATCGAGGTGCAGTCGACGCCCGGCCAGGGTACCCGCTTCGCCTTGACGCTGCCGGCGGAGCTGGGCAGCTCGCCCGTCCTGGTGGTCCGCTGCGGCGAGCACGAGCTGGGGATCCCCATGCCGGCGGTGGAGACCTCGCTCCTCGCGCGGACCGGCGAGCTGCGGGTGGCGCGCACGCGCGTGCAGCTCTCCCACCGCGAGCAGCTGATCCCGGTGCAGGACCTGGGGACCCTGCTCGCGCTGCGCCAGCCGGAGGTGCCCCACGACGGACAGCCGCTGCTCGTGCTGCAGTCGCAGGGCCGCCGCATCGCGCTCGCGGTGGACGAAGTCATCGGGGATCGCGAGCTGGTCATCCGTCCCCTCCCGCCCGAGGTGCGCGAGCTGGCGGCTTACCAGGGCGCGGCGACGCTCGCCCGCGGCGAGCTGGTGCTCATCGTCCGGCCCGACTGGCTCTCCGGATTCGAGAAGCGCGATGCGTCGCTGACCGGCACGCGGCGCGCGCTGGTGGTCGATGACTCGCTCACCGCGCGCGCGCTGCACCGCACCGCCCTGGAGGCCGCCGGCTACTCGGTACACACCGCCTCCAGCGGGCGCCAAGCGCTGGAGCAGCTGCGCCATTCCTCGTACGACGTGATGGTCTCCGACATCGGCATGGACGAGATGGACGGCTTCGAGCTGACGCTCGAGGCGCGCCGCCGGCACGAGCTCGAGACGATGGCCATCATCCTCGTCTCCGCGCGCGACTCCGACGCCGACCGGCAGCGCGGCGCCTCTTCCGGCGCCGACGGGTTCCTCAGCAAGAAGGACTGCGCCTCCGGACGCCTGCTCGCCGAGGTGCAAGGGGTGATCGCGCGCCGGCAGGGGGCCGCATGACGCGCCGCCACCCGATCCGGATCCTGGTGGCGGACGACTCGCTCACCATGCGCAACGCGCTCATGGCGCTGCTCGCGCAGGAGCAGGACCTGCGCATCGTGGGCGAGGCGCGCGACGGGGTCGAGGCGGTGGAGAAGGCGCGCGAGCTGCGCCCCGACGTGATCACCATGGACGTGAACATGCCCCGGCTGGACGGCCTGGGCGCGACCGCGGCGATCATGGCCGAGTCGCCCGCGCGAGTGCTGATGGTGTGCGCGGTGAGCGAGGATCGCCAGCTGGACCTCTCCTTCCGCGCCATGGCCGCCGGCGCGCTGGAGGTCATCTCCAAGCCCGGCCCCGCCCAGGACGAGTTGCACCGCTTCGGGCGCCGCGTGGCGGAGGCGGTGCGGCTGATGGCCGAAGTACCCGTGGTCCGGCGGCACAAGTCCGGCCACGGCGCCGCGTCGCGGATCGCGGCGGCAGGTGTGGGCGCCATCGGCCTGGTGGCGTCCACCGGCGGTCCTCCCGCGCTCTCGGTCGTGCTGCGAGGCCTGCCCGCGGACCTCTCCGCCCCGGTCCTCATCGCGCAGCACATCGCCGCGGGGTTCACGGCGGGGCTGACGCGGTGGCTTTCCGAGGTGGCGGTGCTGCGCGTGCAGGTGGCGCGCGAGGGCGACGCGGCGAAACCCGGGCACGTCTACCTGCCACCGGACGGCTGCGATCTCGAGCTCGACGAGGCCGCGCGGCTGCGCACGCCCCGGTCGAGCGGCCTGCACTGCCCGTCCGCGAACCGCCTGCTCCACTCGCTGGCGGACTCCGTCGGTGCGCGCGCCGTGGGCGTCGTCATGACCGGGATGGGCGACGACGGGGCGCAGGGGCTGCTCGCCATCCGCCGGGCGGGCGGCGCGGCGTTCGCGCAGGACGAGACGACCAGCGTGGTCTTCGGCATGCCGGGCGCCGCCCGCGCCTGCGGCGCTGCCGAGACCTTGCTTCCCCTGGAAGACATCGCGCCGATGCTGGCGGGGCTCTGCTCCGCGCGGCGCACGAATCGAGAGAGGTGAGGACGATGGACACCAAGATGGTGGCAGGACCACGGAAGGCGCGGTTCCCCCTGCTGTGGAAGATCTCGCTCCTGGTCGGCATCACGCTGGCGCTCGTCGCCGCGGTGGTCGGCGCGGTGCTGGGCAACTACTTCGCCAAGGTGCTGGAGAGCGAGGGCCGCGCACGGGCGAAGGCGATCTCGGTGACGCTCGCTTCGGCGCTGGTGGAGATGCCGGAATCGGCCATCGCTTCCACCATCCACGCGGTGAAGAAAGACTCCGAGCTGGCGTACATCGAGGTGGTCAGCCCCGGCGGAAACCTGCTCGCCCACACCTTCGAGGGGAAGGCGCCGGCGCAGGATGCACGGCAGCTTCGCGAGAGCGAGAAGATCAGCGAGGTGATCCTCGACGGGGTCCGTTACGTCGACGTCCCGGCCCCGGTGATGACCGGCGCGCTGGTGCACGTCGGCCTCGACCCGGGACGGATCGCGGCGCGGCTGCGGGAAGCGCAGATCCGCCTCTTCGGAGTGACCGCCTTCGCCATGGTGGCGGCGCTCGCCATCGCCTGGCTCCTCGTCCGGCAAATCATCAGCCCGCTCAAGCGCCTGACGCACCTCACCTCGCGCATCCTGGAGGGCGACTTGACCCAGCGCGTGGACGTCGCCTCGAGCGACGAGATCGGCGAGCTGGCGGCGGCCTTCGGAGCGATGGTGGAGAAGCTCAAGCAGGTCGTCGGAGCGCTGCAGGACTCGGTGCGGCTCTTGAAGCAGGCCGGCGACGACCTGGGCACCTCCACCTCCGAGCAGAGCGAGACCATCACCCGGCAGGCGACGGCGCTGCAGGAGACGCAAGTCACGGCGCAGGAGATCAAGCAGACCTCGCTCCTGGCCGCGCAGAAGGCGGAGGCGGTGCTCAAGCTGACCGAGAAGGCGGACGAGGTGTCCAGTTCCGGCGAGACCGCCATCGAGTCCAGCCTGGGCGGCCTCACCGACATCCGCGCGCAGGTCGACGAGATCGCGCACAAGATCACCCAGCTCTCCGAGCGCACCCAGCAGATCGGCGGCATCACCCAGACGGTGAAGGACCTGGCCGACCAGTCCAACATGCTTGCCCTGAACGCCGCCATCGAGGCGGTGCGATCGGGCGAGCACGGCAAGGGGTTCGCGGTGGTGGCGCGCGAGATCCGCAGCCTGGCCGATCAGTCCATCCAGGCGACCAACCGCGTCCGCGAGATCCTCGAGGACATTTCGGGGTCCATCCGCGGCGCGGTGGCGATCACCGAGAAGGGATCGCAGAAGATCGAAGGCGGCCTGCAGCAGGTCCGCGTCTCGGGAGAGAACCTGAAGCAGCTCTCCAACATCGTCAAGGACAACTCGGCCGCCGTGCGGCAGATCGCGGCCGCCGTCTCGCAGCAGAACGCCGGCATCACGCAGATCTTCAGCGCGGTCACCGACCAGACCAAGATGATGGACGAGACGATGCGCAGGCTCGAGACCACCACCGCCGCGGCAGGCGTCTTGAAGGACTTGTCGCAGCGGGTCTCGGACGTGGTGCGCGGCTTCAGGGTGTAGAGATCCGCACGCGGTTGCGGCCCTGCGCCTTGGCCTGGTAGAGCGCCGCGTCCGCGCGCTGCACCAGCGCCGCGGCGGAATCGTCCGCCCGCGCCTCGGCGAGCCCGATGCTGGCGGTCGCGTGCAGGCGGGCGCCGCCCGGCACCTCGAACTCGTGCGCCTCGACCCGGGCGCGCATCCGCTCCGCCACGATGCCCGCTTCCTGGGCGCCCGCCTCCACCAGCAGGAAGGCGAACTCCTCGCCGCCGTAGCGCGCCATGATGTCGCTCGAGCGCACCGAGGCGATGAGGAGGGTCGCCAGGTGTGCCAGCACCGCGTCGCCGCCCGGGTGCCCGTGCGTGTCGTTGACGTGCTTGAAATGATCGACGTCGAGCACCCCGAGCGACAGCGGGCTTCGGTAGCGCCGCGCGCGGACCATCTCCTGGTCCAGCCGCATCTTGAAGTACTTGTGGTTGTAGCAGCGCGTCAGCCCGTCGCGGATGGCCATCTCGCGCAGCGACGAAAGGCGCGAGAGGTGAGAGCGCACCCGCGCCACCAGCTCCGGCGCGTCGAAGGGCTTGGCAACGTAGTCGTTCCCGCCCACCTGCAAGCCGCGCACGCGCTCCTCGACGTCGCCGCGGCGCGTGACGAAGATGATGGGCACGAGCTGCAAGGCCGGATTGGCGCGGACGCGGCGGCACACGTCGAACCCGTCGACGTCGCCGAGCAGCACGTCCAGGATGATCAGTTCCGGGCTCTCGCGCAGGATGGCCTCGTACGCGTCGGCGGGATCGCAACAGCTCGCGGTGAGGAACCCGGCCGCCCGCAGCACGCCTTCGGTGGCGCGCGCGCTCACCAGATCGTCGTCGATCACCAGGACGCGCGAGGGGACGTCCTCGAGCGAGGCTCGAGAGGCGCTCGTGTCCCGCTGCAGCACGGGGATGAGGACGCCGAGCGCCGGGGTGCGCGTCTCGAGAATGTCGTCCAGACCGCCCAGCCCCTCGGCGAAGATGCGGCTGGCGATCTTCGAGAGAGGGCCCTTGCGCTCGAGCTCCTGGTCCGCCGTCAGCTCGCAGGCGCCCGCCAGCCGGGCGAGCATGCCGTGGCCCACGGTCCCGGCGCTGCCCGCCAGCCGGTGGAAGAAGTTTCGCAGCTCGCGGACCGCCGCCGGGTCGCCCGAGTCGCCCCCCGCCCTCGCCAGCGCCTCGCGGACGCGCACGCGCGCCTCCTGCATCTCGCGAAGGAAGACGACCTGAAGCTCGCGCGGATCGAACAGATCGGACATTCCTGTTGAATCCTATCGGGACGACCGGTACTTCCCCTAGTGCGATGATCGAGGTCGACCGGCTCCACAAGTCCTACTTCGTCCACCGGCGCGAGCCCGGGCTGCGCGCCGCGCTGCGGTCCTTGTGGCACCGCCCCCGCGAGGAGGTGAGGGCGGTGGACGGCGTGACCTTCCGGGTCGGCGCCGGCGAGCGCGTCGGCTTTTTGGGGCCGAACGGGGCGGGCAAGACGACCACCTTGAAAGTCCTCTCCGGGCTGCTCCATCCCACCTCGGGGCACGTCTCCGTCGCCGGACTCACCCCGCAGGACCGCTCGCGCGAGTTCCTCCAGCAGATCACGCTGGTGATGGGGCAGAAGCAGCAGCTGCTCTGGGACCTGCCGCCCGGCGAGACGTTCTTGCTCAACCGCGCCATCTACGACATCCCGCGCCCGCAATACGACGAGACGCTGGCCGAGCTGACCGAGCTTCTCGGCCTGCGCGGGCTGCTCGACAAGCCGACGCGGCAGCTCTCGCTGGGCGAGCGGATGAAGTGCGAGCTGGCGGTCGCGCTCCTGCACCGCCCGCGGATCCTCTTCCTCGACGAGCCCACCATCGGCCTCGACGTGACCATGCAGGCGACGGTCCGAGGCTTCGTGCGCGCCTACAACGAACGCTTCGGCGCGACGGTGCTCCTCACCAGCCACTACATGGACGACGTGGCGGCGCTCTGCCCCCGCGTCCTGGTGATCGACCACGGCCGGCTCATCTACGACGGCTCCCTCGACGAGCTGGTCAGGCGCGTGCGCCCCGACAAGCGCGTCCTGCTCAAGCTCTCCCGGCCCGTCGAGGCGCGCGATCTGCAGAAGATCGGCGCGATCGTCTCCCACACCGACGCGCAGGCGGTGCTGCAGGTCTCGCAGTCCGAGCTGCAGAGCGCGGTGCAGCGGGCGCTCGCGCAGCTCCCCATCGTCGACCTCACCGTCGAGGACCCGCCGCTCGAGGAAGTGATGCGCGAGCTCTTCGAGCGCGGGGTGGCGGAGGGCGCCGCATGAGCTTGCGCGCCGCCGCCAGGGCCTACCCTGCGCTGTTGCGCACGGGCTTCGCCAGCGCGGTGGCCTACCGCGCCGAGTTCATCATCTGGATGTTCAGCACCAACATGCCGCTCATCATGCTCGCTCTGTGGGCGGCGGTGGCGCGCAGCGGGCCGGTAGGCGCCTACTCGCAGCGTGGATTCGCCGCATACTATCTGTGCACGCTCTTGGTGCGGCTCGTCAGCGGGTCCTGGGTGGTGTGGGAGATGACGATGGAGATCCGCCAGGGCGTGCTCGCGCTGCGGCTGCTCCGGCCGATCCACCCGCTCATCGCGTACAGCGCCGAGAACCTCGCGGCCGTGCCGCTGCGCGGGATCGTCGCGCTCCCGGTCGTGGGCATCCTCCTCTGGGCGGCGCGCGGACAGCTCGGGCACGACCCGCTCCTCTGGCTGATGCTCCTGCCCGCGCTCGTCGGGGCCTGGCTGCTGACCTTCCTGGTGATGGCGCTCATCGGCACGCTGGCGCTCTACGTCGAGAGCGCGGCGAGCCTCTTCGAAGCATGGCTCGGCGTGTCCGCGGTGCTCTCCGGGTATCTGGTGCCGCTGGACTTGTTTCCGCAAGCGGTGCAGCGCATCGCTCTCTTGCTGCCCTTCCGCTTCCTGCTCTCGTTCCCCGTCGAGCTGATGCTCGGCAAGCACGGCCCGCAGCACGCGCTCGTCTTGCTCGGAGCGCAGTGGCTCTACGTCGCGGTTGCGCTCCTCGCGACGAACCTGGTCTGGCGCGCGGGGCTGCGCCGCTTCGCGGCATACGGCGGATGAGGCGCGCGCTGGCCATCGTGCGGGCGCAGCTGCGCGCATCGGTGGCGCTCGCGCTGCAGTATCGGCTGGAGTTCCTGGTCGAGGGCGCGCTCGCAATCCTGTGGATCGCCGTCACCCTGGTGCCCGTTCTGGTCGTGTTCGGCACGCGCGACGCGGTGGAAGGCTGGACGTTCCCCGAGATGCTGCTCGTCCTGGGCTGGTTCGTCGCGCTCAAGGGCGTGCTGGAGGGCGCCGTCAGCCCCAGCCTGACGGCGGTCATCGAGCACGTGCGCAAGGGGACCCTCGACTTCGTGCTGCTCAAGCCCGCGGACGCGCAGCTCCTCGTGTCGGTGGCCAAGCTCGAGCCGTGGCGCATCGTCGATCTCGTCGGCGCGGGCTTCATCTTCGCGTACGCGTTCGGGAAGCTGGGCCGGGCGCCCACCATGGGCGAGGTGCTGGCGGCGGGAGCGATGCTCCTCGGGGCGCTGCTCGTCCTCTACTCCATCGCCATCCTGGTGGTGTCGATCGCCTTCTTCGCGGTGCGCGTCGACAACCTCTTGTACCTCTTCCAGAGCGTCTTCGACGTCGCGCGCTGGCCGAGCACCATCTTCCGCGGCTTCCTCGCGGTGCTCTTCACCTACGCGCTTCCCCTCGCCCTGATGACGACCTATCCCGCGCTGGCCCTCCTGGGACGGCTGCGCCTGGGAACGGCGCTGGGCGCGCTCGCGGGGACGCTCGCCTTCGCGGCATTCGCCCGCGTGGTCTGGAGCCTCTCGATCCGGAAGTACACCTCCGCGAGCTCGTGACCGCTCCGCCTGCGATGCGCGAGCCGCTGCCCATCGACGAGGTGTTGCCGGAGGTGCTCGGCCGGATGCGCGGGTCCTCCTCGCTGGTGGTGGAGGCCCCTGCCGGCGCGGGCAAGACGACGCGGATTCCGCCCGCGCTCCTCGACCTGGTTCCCGGAGAGGTGGTGGTCCTCGAGCCTCGCCGGCTGGCTGCGCGCGCCGCAGCCCGCCGCGTGGCGGAGGAGCTGGGGGAGCGCCCCGGCGAGACGGCCGGATACCAGGTGCGCTTCGACGACGTGACGGGTCCGCGCACGCGGCTGCGGTTCGTCACCGAGGGCGTCCTGACGCGGCGGCTCCTGGCCGATCCCTTGCTGCGCGGCGTCTCGGCGGTGGTGCTCGACGAATTCCACGAGCGGCACCTGCAAGGCGACGTGGCGCTGGCGCTGCTCGTGCGGCTCATGCGCGGACCGCGCCCGGACCTCAAGCTGCTGGTCATGTCGGCGACGCTCGAGGCGGCACCAGTCGCGGCGCATCTCGGCTGCGGGACGGTGCGCAGCGAGGGTCGCCGCTTCGAAGTGACGATCGAGCACGGCGAGCGGCCCGACGCGCGCCGCCTGGGCGATCAGGTCGCGGCCGCGGTGCGCAAGCTGACGGTCCCGGGGACGAGCGGCGACGTGCTCGTGTTCCTCCCCGGAGCGGCGGAGATCCGCCACGCCGGCGAGGCGGTGGCGGAGCTCGCCGCTCATCGAGGCCTGTTGGTCTTGCCGCTGCACGGCGACCTTCCGGCGGAGGAGCAGGATCGCGCGCTGGCGCCGTCGCCGCGGCGGAAGATCATCCTCTCCACCAACGTGGCGGAAACGAGCGTCACGGTCCCCGGAGTCACGTCCGTGGTGGACAGCGGGCTGGCGCGCATTCCGGCGCACTCGCCCTGGTCGGGGCTGCCCAGCCTGCAGGTGGCGAAGATCAGCCGCGCCTCGGCGGCGCAGCGAGCGGGGCGCGCCGGCCGGACCGCCCCGGGACGCGCTCTGCGACTCTATTCTCGCGCGGACCACGACGCCCGCCCCGAGCACCTCTCGCCCGAGGTGCGCCGGCTCGATCT
>JBJMQJ010000403.1:0-5363 GCA_045802765.1 Myxococcales bacterium | reverse complement strand
GACGTCCGCCTGCGCAGCGTGCTCTTCTTCAAGAACAGCGGAGCAGCTTCCGGCGCGACGCTCAGCCACCCGCATTCGCAGATCGTCGCGCATCCTCTCGTCCCCGCCGAGCTGCAGCAGGAGCTCGCCGGCGCGCGCAGGCATTACCAGGAAAAGGAGCGCTGCATCTTCTGCGACATCCTCGCTCAGGAGGCGAGGGAGCGCTCGCGCGTGGTTTTGGAGACCGACGGGTTCGTGGCGCTGTGTCCGTGGGCCGCCCGCGGTCCCTTCGAGCTGCTCGTGCTGCCGCGCGAGCACCGCTCCATCTTCGAGCAGAGCACCGCCGCCGAGCTGCGCGGCCTGGCCGATGCGCTGCGCCTCTCGCTGCGCAAGCTCGACCTTGCGCTGGAGAAGCCGGCCTACAATTTCTATCTGCATACGCTGCCGCTGCGCGAGCCGCCCTCGGACTGGTATCACTGGCACCTGGAGGTGAGGCCGATCCTCGCGCTGGCAGCCGGCTTCGAGTGGGGCAGCGGCCTCTTCGTCAATCCCACCCCGCCGGAGGAAGCCGCCGCCTTCCTCCGCCAGACGGAGGCGTAGAGTGAAGATCCTGTTCGTCGCGTCCGAGGCGGCGCCCTTCATCAAGACGGGTGGGCTCGGGGACGTGATCGGAGCTCTGCCGCGCGCGCTCGCCGCGCGAGGGCACGATCTCCTGGTGGTCCTGCCGCGCTACGGCGCGATCGACGCGTCGGCGGCGAACATCCGCGATACCGGACGCCGCGTGGAGGTGAACTTCCCGCACTTGAATGCGTCGGCCTCGGTGCACGTCGCCGCCCCGGCCGACCGGCTCCGGTACATCCTCCTGCAGAACCCCTGGTACGACCGCAAGGAGCTGTACGGCGAGTCTGGAAAGGACTACCGCGACAACCACAAGCGCTTCGCGCTGCTCTGCGCCGGCGCGCTCGAGGCCGCCAAGCAGATCAACTTCCTGCCCGACTGCGTGCACGCGCACGACTGGCAGGCGGCGCTCACGCCGCTCATCTTGAAGCGCGGCTGGGCGGGGCGGCCCGCGCCCTTCAAGTCGCGCTCGGTGTTCACCATCCACAACCTGGCCTACCAGGGCGTGTTCCCGCGCGAGGCGATGAGCGACCTGGCGCTGCCGGGCGATCTGTTCCATCCCGACGCGCTCGAGTTCTACGGCCAGCTCAATCTCATGAAGGCGGGCCTCGTCTTCGCCGACAAGCTCACCACGGTGAGCCCGACGTATGCGCGCGAGATCGTGCACAGCCCGGAGACGGGCGCGGGGCTGGAGGGCCTGCTCCGCCACCGGCAGCAGGACCTGGTCGGGATCATGAACGGAGTCGACTACACGCGCTGGAGCCCCGACGTCGACCCGGCGCTGCCGCAGCGGTATTCGGCCCAGGATCTCTCGGGGAAGGCCGCCGACAAGGCCGCGCTCCAGCGCGAATTGGCGCTCGACCTGGACGAGAGCGCGCTCCTCACCGCCGCCATCGGCCGGCTGGCCCACCAGAAGGGGTACGATCTCCTCGTCCAGGCGCTGCCGCGGATGCTCGAGCGCAAGCTGCAGTTCGTGCTGCTGGGGATGGGCGACTCGACGCTCGAGCAGGAGTTCCGCGCTCTCGCCGAGCGGCACCCCACGCGCGTCTCGGTCCAGATCCGATTCGACGACGCGCTCGCCCACCGCATCGAGGGCGGCGCGGACGTCTTCCTCATGCCCAGCCGGTTCGAGCCCTGCGGATTGAACCAGCTCTACTCGCTTCGCTACGGCACGCTGCCGCTCGTGCACGCGGTCGGTGGCCTGAACGACTCCATCCGCGAAGGGCCCGACGGCTGGGGGTTCCGCTTCGACAACGAGGACCTCGACGGCCTGCTCGCGGCCGTCGATCGCGCGCTGACGCTGTGGACCGACCGCTCCTCGTGGCGCTCCGCCATGCAGCGCGCCATGGCGCGAGACCATTCCTGGGATCGCGCCGCCGAGCAGTACGAAGCGCTCTACAAGGGCTGAGCGGCAGCCGCCTCGGCGCGCAGTGCCGGGGCACCCGCGGGGATCTCCGCGCGGATCGCCTGCAGGGCGCGCCCGAGCCGGGGGAGCACGTCCTCGCGCGTGTACCGGATGAGGTGCTCGCCCTGGATGGCGAGCTCGATGGCGCGGGGGAAGGCGTGCGGAGCGCGGCGGAGCGTGCGCGCGACGAGCCGCCAGAACTCGCGGCGCCGCGGCGAGCGCAGTCCGATGCTCCACAGGGTGCGGAGGAGCACGCGGAGGCCGCCGGGCCGCCAGCGCAGCGGCGCCTTCGGCCGGCCGACCGTGTCGATGAGGAGCTCGCAGCGCTTGTAGAAGGAGTCGGCCCGGTAGAGCTGCCCGAGCAGCTCGGCATACCCGGCGAGGAGCGTACGCTCGTCCATGGTGGTCTGGAAATTCGGGCGGTCGAACTGGTCGCCGGTGGTCACGATGCGCAGCCGCCCCTCCTTCTCCAGGCGGCGGGTGAGCTGCGTCCCAGGAAGCGCGGTGAGCACCCCGATCATGGCCACCGGGACGGGGACCGAGGAGATGAAGTCGCGCTGCAGCTCGAAGATCTGCGGCCCCTCGTTGTCGAACCCGACGATGAATCCGGCGAAGACCTGGAGGCCCGCGCGGGTGATGCGGCGCACCGCCTCGGCGGGGTCGAGCCGCAGGTTCTGGAACTTGTGCGTCTCCTTGAGCGCCTCGGGCGAGGGGGACTCGATCCCCAGGAAGACGGAGGTGAAGCCCGTGCTCACCATCGACTCGATCAGCTCGGGCTTGGTGGCGAGATCGACGCTCGCCTCGGTGTAGAACTCGAAGGGAAAGCCGTGTTGCTCTTGCCAGCGCTGCACGTGCGGCAGCATCCCCGCGACGGCCACCCGGTTGCCGATGAAGTTGTCGTCGACGAAGAAGACGCTGCCCCGGTACCCGGTGGCGCGCAGCGCGTCCAGCTCGGCGGTGACCTGCGCGTGCGTCTTGGTGCGCGGCTTGCGGCCGAACACCTCGATGATGTCGCAGAACTCGCACTGGAACGGGCACCCGCGCGAGTACTGCACGCTCATCGAGGCGTAGCGCTTGTGATCGATGAGGTCGAAGCGCGGGCGGGGGACGATCTCCATCGACGGCCGCTCCTCAGTCTGCGGCGAGAGCAGGCGCGGGGCGTTCTCGCCGGGCGCCTGGAGCGCGCGCACCAGCCGCTCGGTCCGTCCTTCTGCCTCGCCGCGGAACAGATGGTCGGCCTCGGGAAACATGCCCGGGTCGGTGTTCACCGCCGGCCCGCCCACGACCGTCCGCTTTCCCAGCCGCTTGGCTCGCGCGAGGATCTCGTGCATCGCGGGGGCGTGGATGATCATCCCCGTGAGCAGCACCACGTCCGCCCAGCGGAGGGCGTCGTCGCGGAGCGGCTCCGTATTCTCGTCCACCACCCTCAGCTCCCAGCCGTCCGGGAGCAGCGGGGCGAGGCTCAAAAGCCCCAGGGGCGGCAAGGAGGCGGCCTTGCCAGCGATCGGCAGGCTGTGCTGGAAACCCCAATAGGTCGGCGGTGTTCGGGGGTGCACCAAGAGCGCTCGCATGGCGCAGGATGTGCGCCTCGATTGTCATGGGTTGGTCATCCGCGGCGCCGCTTTGCCACGCGGCGGCCCCTTGCGGCGCCGCGGAGCCGCTGATAGTCTAGAGTTGATGTTGAGAATCACTCTCAATATCAGCTGACAGGCGTCCGCCATGGTCCTCTGCATCTGCCGGGCAGTCACCGACCGCGAGATCGACGCCGCCGTGCACGCAGGCGCGCGCAACGTCGACGCGGTGGGCGCTTGCTGCGGCGCGGGCACCGACTGCGGCGCCTGCCGCGAGGCGATCGCCGAGCGGATCGAGGACTCGTGCGCGGCCTGCCCGCGCCGCGGCGCCCAGGATTGCCGGTCCGCCGCAGGCGCGCTAGCCTCCGCCTCCCCCTGACCGTTCCCAACGCATCCGAAGGCCGCCGCCGTCTCCGGGAGAGTCACGATGAAGGGCGACTCGCAGGTCATCGCGCTGCTCAACGACGTCCTCACCGCCGAGCTGACCGCCGTCAACCAGTACTGGGTCCACGCCCGCATGTGCGAGAACTGGGGGTACCAGCGGCTGTGGAAGAAGGTCCGCGAGGAATCCCTGGAGGAGATGAAGCATGCGGACAAGCTGGTCGCCCGCATCCTCTTCCTCGAAGGCGTGCCGAATCTACAGAAGCTCGGGAAGATCAACGTCGGCCAGACGGTGCCCGAGCAGTTCAAGCTCGATCTCGCCGTCGAGTACGAGGCGGTGAAGCGGATCAACGAAGGCATCGAGCTCTGCCGCACCAAGGGTGACGCCGGCAGCCGCGAGGTCCTCGAGCACATGCTCGTCGACGAAGAAGAGCACGTGAACTGGCTGGAGGCGCAGCAGGACCTCCTCGGACAAGTCGGCGAGCAGAATTACCTGGCGGAGCAGATCAAGGAAGGCGGCGCCTAGCGCGGGCCGAACTGTCCACGCTTGGAAGCGCGCAGCGCCGCCCTGTCTGGCGGCGACTAGACGCGCGCTTCCTTGGGGAGCTTCTCGAGGTACTCCTCGACGAGCTGGCGCTGCTTCTTCTCGTCCATCTGCGTGGCGAGGAGCCTCCCCGCGGCCTCGATGGCGAGATCGACCACTTGCGAGCGCAGCTCGGCCACCGCGGCACGCCGCTCCTCCTCGATCGCCGAGCGGGCTTGCTTGAGCAGGTCCTCGGACTGCTTGCGCGCCTGCTCCATCAACTCGGCCTTGGCGGCGGCGACCTCCTGCTGGTTCTTGCGCACCATGTCGGCCGCCTCCGCGCGCGCCTTCTCCAGCGCCGCCCGCATCTCGGCCGCGGCCTTCTCCGCTTCGGCGCGCTCGCGCTTGGCGGACTCGAGCGCGTCGGCGATGGTCTTCTCGCGGGTCTCGATCATCTGGAGGATGGGTCCCCAGGCGAACTTGCCCAGCACCACGATCAAGAGCGCGAAGGTGACGGTCGTCCAGACGACCAGCGCGACGTTGATGTCGGTGAGACCTGCGGCGACCAGCATGCGTCGAACCTCCGGAGGGGCCGGGAGCTTACCCGAAAAGCTCCCGGCCCGTGGGCTGCTTCGTTCAGGCCTTGGTGGCGAGGATGATGCAGACCACCTCGGCGAACAGCGTCACGCCTTCGATGAGCGCCGCCGCGATGATCATGGTCGTGCGGATGTCGCCGCCCGCCGACGGCTGCCGCGCGGTCCCTTCCATCGCCGCCGCGCCCACCTTCCCGATGCCGAATCCGGCGCCGAGCAGCGCAAGCCCGA
The DNA here is from genome assembly GCA_045802765.1 of Myxococcales bacterium. GTDB lineage: Bacteria > Myxococcota > Myxococcia > Myxococcales > 40CM-4-68-19 > VBKO01. The sequence goes on along the minus strand of JBJMQJ010000403.1, from coordinate 62 downwards.
CGCCGAGCCCTGCGGCCAGATACCCGAGAGAGAACTGGTTCACGGTGAGTCCTCCTGCTTCT
>JBJMQJ010000402.1:0-3344 GCA_045802765.1 Myxococcales bacterium | reverse complement strand
GCCGCGGCGAGCAGCTCGAAGAGCGGGCCTGCGAAGCACGACTCGTCGTCCACCACGGCGAAGAAGCTGCGCGCCGTCACGTCCAGCCGGCGCAGCACGCGCTGCCAGAGAAGGCGCGTCTCGCGCAGGACCCATGCCTCCGGTGCTTCCGCCTGCGGCTTCAGCCCGGCGCCGGCGGAGCTGGCTCCTCCGTCAGATGCCTTCGCCTGCGGCTCCGGGCCGGCGCCGGCGGAGCCGGCTCCTCCGGCGTTCCGACCGGCCAGGAGCTGGCCGACCGCGTGGGCCTTCGCGCGATCGCCCTCCGTGCGCAAGAGCACCAGCCCGATCGATTCATGGTGGAAGCGCAGGCGCAGCAGCGCATCGTCGAGCTCGCGCGCGGCGCGGATGCCCCATCCGGCGCTGCCGCGGGAGAGCGCCTCGGCGGCGTTCCTCGGGACGTCGCCGTCGGGGGCGCGCACCGTCAGGGTGCCCACCCGCGCGCCGTGGTCCAGCGCGAGCGTCACGTGCCGGTACTCGATGCGGTCCTTCGAGACGCGCGGCTCGAGGGGCTCGAGCTCGATGCCCGGGCCGCGGGCGATCTGGGGCGCGGCCGCGGCCAGCGCTTTCGCGCGCTGGAGGATGGTCTCGGCGAACTTGCTGCGCGGCACCACCGCGTCGACCAGCCCCCACTCGACGGCGCGCTTTCCCTTCACACCTTCGGCGAGCGTGGAGAACGCGTCGGCCAGGTCGCGCCTCACCTTGCGCTTGTCCACCACCCGGGTGAGGCCGCCCGTTCCGGGCAACACGGCGAGGAGGGGAACCTCGGGGAGCGAGACCGTCGACGAGCCGTCGTCGACCAGCACGATCTCGTCGCAGGCCAGCGCCAGCTCGTAGCCGCCGCCGGCCGTCGCCCCGTTGCAGGCGGCGAGGAAGCGGATCCCGCTCTCGGCGCTCGCCTCCTCGATGGTGAGGCGCGTCTCGTTGGTGTACTTGCAGAAGTTGACCTTGAACGGGTGCGAGGAGGACGCGAGCATGTAGATGTTCGCGCCCGCGCAGAAGATCCGGTCGTGGCCCGAGGTGACCACCACCGCCTTCACCGCGGGATGCGTGAAGCGCAACCTCTGCACCGCGTCGGCGAGCTCGATGTCGACCGAGAGATCGTAGGAATTGCTTTTCAATTCGTATGCCTTCGCCTGCGGCTGCGGCCCGTCGCCGGCGAAGCCCGCTCCTCCGTCGTATGCCTTCGCCTGCGGCTGCGGCCCGTCGCCGGCGGAGCCGGCTCCTCCGTCGTATGCCTTCGCCTGCGGCTGCGGCCCGTCGCCGGCGGAGCCGGCTCCTCCGTCAACCTCCGCGTCGTGGCCGCCGAACGGCTGGACCTTCATGGTCAGCCGGGCGATCTCGCCATCCACCGTCAGGGTCCAGTGCCGGTAGCGGCTAGGGTGGGTCTCGAACGACACCTGCGGGACGGCGGCGGATGTGTCCATGCGCGCGACAAAGTAACGCATCGGGCGCCGGCCTGCAAGCAGTATAATGCCTGCTTCGTCCTTGTCGGCGACCGTGAACTGCATTATACTGCATACCGATGGATGCAGCGACGCAGCTCCTGGCGGCGATCGGGACCGAGGTGCGCAGGCTGCGCGAAGAGCGCGGCCTCTCCCGGCGCGCTCTCTCGGACAAGAGCGGCGTCTCGGAACGGTTCCTCGCCGACCTCGAGGGCGGACGGGGAAACATCTCGGTGGTCCGGCTGGCGGAGGTGGCGCGCGCCCTGGGGACCACTGCCGGGGCGCTGTTGCGCGGCGGGGAAGCGAACGGCGGGACCAGCAGCGAGCCCGCATCCGCGCTTCTCGCCGGGCTGTCGCGCGACGAGCTGCAGGAGGCGGAGCGCTGGCTCCGCGCCCGATTCGGGCGCGGCGAGGGTCCGCTGGTCGCGCTGGTCGGACTGCGCGGCGCCGGTAAGAGCACCATCGGGCGCGCCCTGGCGGGAAAGCTCTCGGTGCCGTTCTTCGAGCTGGATGCGCTGGTCGAGGAGGCCGCCGGCCTGTCGCTGCCTGGCATCTTCTCCCTGCACGGCGAGGCGTACTACCGTCGCCTCGCGCGCGAAGTCCTGACCCGCTTCCTGGCGGAGACGGACGAGGGGATCCTCGCCACCGGCGGCGGCCTGGTCCTCGACCGCGAGGCATGGCGTCTATTGCAGCGGCGCTGCCGCACCGTCTGGCTCCAGGCGACGCCCGACGATCACTGGCAGCGCGTGCTCGCGCAGGGCGACGAGCGCCCCTCGGCCGCCAGTCCCCATGCGCGCGACGAGCTGCGCGCGCTCCTCAAGGTGCGCGAGCCGCTCTACGCGCAGGCCGAGATGGCGGTCGACACCTCGCGCCTCGGCGTCCCGGGGACGGTCCGAGAGGTGCTCCAGCGGCTCACTGGTCCTCACAAAGCCTCCGCGGCGCGGCGCAAGGCGCACCCCCGGCAAAATTGACGCACGAGGATCGGTGGACGACCGTGGCCGCACCTCTCGGAGGAGAGAATGGTGGATCACGACGCTCGAAGCGGGTCCCGGGGATCGCTCTCCGCCATGGCGGCGACCCTGCTCGCCTGCATCGGAGCCGGGCTGCTCGCGGGCGCGCCCGACTGGGTGACGCGGGTCGCCCTCGCGAAGGCGGCTCCGGCGATCTCCGCCACGGCCGAGCAAGCGCAGGGTTCGAAGAATGCGACGAACGACGGAGTCGCGACCGCGACCGCCAGCGTCCGGCTGCGTCTCGAGCGCTTCGAGGCCTCGCGCACCTGCCGCCGCGCTTCCCGGTTCGATGAGGCGAGCGACCTCGAGGGTGCGGGCGCTCGGGACGCGACCCGGCCCAGCGACGACGGCGAGCGATCGGGCGTCACCGGATGGGATCCCGGCACGAGGACGGTCGACGAGTCGACCGCAGACGTTCGCCGATCGCCGTACGACGTGGCGACCGTCGAGAATCGCACGCTGGACGGCCGCGCCGACGCCTTCCGCTGAGCGCGAGGCGCGAAAAAGGCCCTGGCGGGATCGAGAATTGTTCTCGAACGCTGGAGATCGGGTGGGGAACGGCGTTAGGATGGGCTTCGTGCCCATCCAGCCCACCGGCACGCGCCACAGCATCCTCGAAGCGCTCAAGCGCGAGGGTCCGCTCGCCATCGCGCAGCTCGCCGACCGCCTCGGCATGTCGGGCGAGGCGGTGCGGCAGCAGCTGGTGCAGCTGCAGCGCGAGGGCTGGATCGAGGCGCTGCACGACCGCGCCGTCGCGCGCCACAGCGGGCGTCCGGCCGCGCGCTACCGCCTGACCCAGGCGGGCGACCACGTCTTCCCCAAGCAGTACGATGCGCTCACGGTGGCGGTGCTC
>JBJMQJ010000401.1:0-6120 GCA_045802765.1 Myxococcales bacterium | reverse complement strand
GTGGTTGGGCACCCAGTGCAGCGCCGCATTGGAAAAGACGACATCGACCGGTTCCGCGGGAGCGAACGCGGCGATGTCTTGCATCTCGAAGCGGAGGCCCGGCGCTTGCGGAGGCTGGGAGAGCATCGACGGCGAATTGTCGATCCCGACCGTCTCGCGCGCCTGCAGCGCCCGGTGCAGCTGCAACGTCAGCGCGCCCGTCCCGCAGCCGAGATCCAGGACGCGCATGTCGGGCCGCGGGCGCACCAGCGAGAGGAGGTCGTGGAACGGCTGTTCGCGCTCGGAGCGGAAGCGTTCGTACTGCCGTGGATCCCACGGATCGGGCACGCGGGGAATGCTAGCCGCCGCCGATAGGGCGGCGCTACGCTTTTCAAAGCGCGGCGTCGCGGGATGCAGTCAGGCGCGCGCGATGGGAGGCGCCAGCGCGCAGCAGGCGCGCTCCAGCTGGACGACGCGCTCGAGCAACCCCGCGCGCGAGGCCTCGGTTCCCTCTCGCGCGAGATCGAGAGCGGACATCGTGAGGCGGTCCGCGACGCGACGCAGACCGGGGCGGACTTCGGCAGGAGCGCTCCGCAGCAGCAGCATGCGGGCGCGGATGGCGCGTTCGGCCAGCCGCAGCGCCTCGGGATCGAGCGCGCGCCTCAGCTCCGCGAGACGCCGGCCGATCCGATCGCCGCCGGCCCGCAGATGCAGCGGGGCCGTGGCCGCCCCCGACCAGAGACCGAGCACGGCGCCTCCGACGGCCGCCGCGCCGGAAGCCGGCAGGACCGTCCCGAGGATCTCCGTCAACGGCAGGAGTGACGGCGCCGCGTAGCCCACAAAGGCGGCCAACGCGGCGGAGGCAGCGATGCAGGCGATGGGAGGAAGGCCGTCCTCCCATCGCGCCGCCGCGCCGAGCGCGAGCACCGCGCCCACAGCCGCCCAGGGAACGAGCCCCGCTGCGGGCGTCATCCAGACCGTGGAAGATGCCAGGAGCCCCCCGCCCGCCGCGGCGATGAGGCAGGTGCGCTCGAACGCCGCGGGGTCCTCGAAGCGGAGCGCCACGCTCGTCACCAGCCCGACACCGGCGCCCGCAGGGAATCGAACGCCTTCTGCTTGACGCGCTTGGAGGGGACGTCACCGCCGCCCCGGATTCCGTCCAACGCGAGCTGGTAGTCCTTCGCTTCGTTCTCGAGCGCCGGCATCGCCGCCGGTGGTGCGGCGGCGGCGACCGAGCGGAGCAGGACCCGCATCTCGCCCACCCGCTGGCGGGCCTCCTCCGCGCGGCCATCGCCCTTCAGCTCCGCGGCGTCCCGCGCCAGCTCGGCAAGCTCCGCCCGCGCGCCGTGCGCCAGCGCCTCGCTCGCCGGCATGCCGAGCAGCGCCGCCTTGCCCGTGAACGACCCGCGCGCGATCACCTCGGACCGGTGAGCGGCGCCCGCGGGATCGGCGAACGAGAGCGCGACGCGCGCGACCTCGCCCTCGCCTTCGGCCACGGGCACGAGCGCGAGCTTCACCAGCACGCGCCTCTCCTCTCCCGCGGCGAAGTCGGGCAGGCGGATCGAGCCTCCGTCGGCGCCGTAGCCGAGCACCCGAGCGACGCGCGCGCCCGACAGTCCGCGCACCTCCAGGCGCACGTCGCGCGCCACGGTGCGGGCGGCGCGGGTCAGCTCGGCGCGCATGGCCGGCTCGAGCTCGCTGGCCGAATGGATGAACCGCGTCCTGCCCCCTCCCTGGGCGGCGAGCGCCGCGAGGAGGTCCTCGTCGTAGTCCTCGCCGATGCCGAAGGTGGACACGGTCGCGCGGCCGAAATCGCGCGCGGCGATCTGCAGCAGACCCGCCCGATCCGATACGCCCTCGTTGGCGAGCCCGTCGGTGGCGAGGAACACCTTGTCGAGGCGCGAGGGCGCCTTGCCGCGCTCCAGCTGCGGCCCGGCGAGGTCGAGCGCCGCGGACAGGTTCGTCCCGGTGGTCGCCTGCAGCCGCGAGACTTGCGCCAGGGCGACCTCCTTGAATGCAGGCGTCACGGGCGCCGACGCGAGGAGGAGGTGCGCATCGCTGGCGAAATCGACGATCGCGAGCCGGTCCTCCGCGTCGAGAGCCGCGACGAGCGCCCGAGCGGCGTCGCGAGCCCGTGCGATCTTCTCCCCCGACATGGATCCGGACCGGTCGACGACGAGGACGGCGTTCACCGCCGTCCGCGGACCGCGCTCCGGCATCCCGCCGGCCACGACGCCGATTTCCAGATAGGAAACGCCTCCGCGAGTGTCCAGCCAGCGGCGATCGAGGCGCGCCGAGAGCCGCAGCGCACCGTCGCTCGCAGTCGCGGCGGGTAGTTCGGAGAGTGCAACAGGCGGGCGGCGCGCGCGGAGCGCGGCGACCGCGGCAGCGGCAGCGGAGGCGAGGACGAGCGAGAGGATCGCGGCGGTGCGGACCATGGCAGGGCCTTTCCGTCCCGCGGACTGGGGGACCGGATCGGTTCAACGCGCCCGCCCGCGCCCGGATCTACAGGTGCGCGGCGAGGAACTCCGCCACGCGCCGTTCCGCCCAGAACCAGGGCAAAAAGGGGCCGGCGACGAATCCGAGATGGCCGCCGCGCGCCGGAGCCTCCAGCGTGACGCATGGGTTCGACGAGGCTGCCTCCCGCGGCAGGCAGGCGGCGGGAATGAACGGATCGTCCTGCGCGGAGAGGAGCAGAAGCGGCACGCGCACGCGCCCCACGTACGGGCCGCTGGAGCTCTGCGCCCAGTAGTCCTCGGCGCCCTTGAATCCATGCACCGGACCGGTGAGCGCCTCGTCGAACTCGAAGAGCGTGCGCGCGGCGCTCACCCGCGACGCGTGGATGCCGGGGAAGCGGCGCGCCTTCGCCATCGCCTTGCGCTTCAACGTGTGCAGGAAGCGCGTGCGATACACGAAGCTCATGGCGCCCGGAGCATCGAGGGCGCGCGCGCACGCCTTCAAGTCGAAGGGGACCGAGAGCGCTGCCGCGGCGCGCACCGGCGCCGCGGCGCCCTGCTCGCCGAGCCACTTGACCACGACGTTTCCCCCCAGCGAGCATCCGGTGAGCAAGAGAGGAGCCGATTGCGATTCCGCCCGCGCCCGTCGCACCGCCTCTCCCAGATCGCCGGTCTCGCCCGAGTGGTAGGAGCGCAGCAGCCGGTTCGCTTCCCCCGAGCAGGAGCGGAAATTCAGCGCCATCCCGCGCCAGCCGCGTGCACGGGCCTGGGCAAGGAGGCCGCGCACGTAGTGCGAGCTGGAGCTTCCTTCCAGGCCATGCAGGACGACGAGCAGCGGCGCCGCGGGGGGACCGTCCAGGCGATCGACGTCGAGGAAGTCGCCGTCGGACAGCTCCCAGCGCTCGCGGTGCACCGGCAGGCTCGGGCCGCGCCGGAGCAGCGTGCCGAACATCGTCTGCGCGTGCCGGCCGCGCAACCAGCGCGGCGGTTCGAACGGCTGCACTATGCGAGCTCCGCCAGGAACCGGCGCACGCGCGCGAGCACCAGCGCGCGCTGCTCCATCTGCGGCAAATGCCCGCATTCGGGAAGGACCTCGACGGTTCCGTTGCGCAAGTGCGCGCGGAACCAATCGACGCTCGACGCGGGAAGGATTCCATCCGACTCGCCCCACAGGATGAGCACCGGCTGCTCGATGCGGGCGAGGTCCTGCGGGGTCAACGCCTGCTGCCCGGCCTGCGCAAGCAGCCGCTGCACGGGCGCCGCGGCGAAGTGGCGGGCCAGATCGCGCGCGAACAGGCGCGCCAAGCGGGGCGGCCGCCGGTAGAGCCGGCCTGGCATTTCCAGCGCCGCGCGCAGATCGCCGCGGAACGCATCGCGGACCGACTCGCGCTCGGCGTCCAGCAGCGGCGCTCCCGCCGGAGAGAGACCGACCACGGCACGGACGCGCTCCGGCGCGACGACGGCTGCGTGCAAGCACAGCGCCCCGCCCAGCGAATTCCCGATCAGGACAGCCGGCTCGCCCACCTGGGCGAGGACGCTGCCCAGGGCCTGCGCCTGCTCGACCAGGCCGGCCGCCTCTTCGCCGCGGCGCAAGCGGTTCCGGCCGTGTCCGGGAAGATCGAGGACCAGCACGCGCCGGCTGGCCGACGCCAGGCGCGTGGCCAGCAAGGCGAACGACGCGGCGCTGCCACCGAGCCCGTGCAGCAGCAGGACGGGAGGCGCCCCGCCGGAACCTTTGCGGTCGTACAGCAGGATGCGCCGGCCGCCGGAGTCGATCTCCCTGACCGCGAAGCCGCGCGCCCGGAAGAGCGCGTGCCCGGCCGCGAAGAGCGCGGACAGCGGAAGGATCATCCAGCTTTCACGAATCGGAGAGCGAAACGGTCGCTCTGGCCGCGGCGGCCCGCCGAGGCAGCGGCGCCCGGCGAGGAATCCCAGTCGCGGGCATCCTGCGGGTTGCGCAGGAAGTCGCCTGCGGTCTGCAGCTTGAACCCCGCGCGCTCCACTTCGGCGCGCACCGCCTGCTCGTCGATGCGGTGGAGGGTCTTCCCGTCAGCGGTGCCGGTGCCCGGCTTCGCGCTCGAGTCGATGATCACGTACGCGCCGCCGGGCTTGAGCGCGTCGAAGATGGCCTTGTTCATCTTGTCGCGGTCGACGTCCATGTACGTGGTGTCGTGGTAGATGACGTTGATCAGCACCAGGTCCAGGTCTTTCGCCTCGGACGGCAGCGGATCGTCGAACTCGCGATCCACCCTCACCACGTTCTTCATCGCGGGCCGCGAGAGGCGCTCGGACCAGCGCGTCTTGAGGAACCGCTGGATGAACAGGTCCGGATTCTGCGCATAGACGACCCCGTTCGGGGCCACGGAGCGAGCCATGAGCTCGGTGGTGTACCCCGCGCCGGCGCCCAGCTCAGCCACCTTCATCCCGGGCTGAAGGCGGAGGAACTCGAGCGTCTCGACGGGCTTGCGGCCTCCGTCCAAGGCGCGATCCTCCGGAGTCCTGTCCGGCGCGGAGACCGCGGCCTGCGCGCGCGAACGAACGTCGTCGCCCGCGGCCGGCTTCTGCGCTCCCGAGCAGGCGAAGAGAAGCAGCGCTGCAACGGTACCGACGGTCCGCATGATTTCCTCCAGGAAAGAACGCCTCCTCTACACCGTCTTCCTCGCCGCGGCGAGGAACTTCACCCGTTTCGACCGGGACCCCGACCTCGACCTACAATGCGGACCGTGCGCCTCGCCTTTGCCGTCCTGCTCGCGGTGCTCGGATACGAGCTGGTCCGCTGGGCCGTGCTGCGCACCGCGCGCGAGCGGCTCCACCGGCGCGCGCGCCGGTTCGCCCAGCGGCACGGCGTGCGCATCGACCTGTTCAAGTTCGGCGGCAAGCTCCTGGTGCGCGAAGGCCTGTTGAACGACCTGGTCGTGCAGCGCGCGATGCTGGCCACGGCGCAGTCGGGCGAGCCCGCCGAGGAGGTGCGCCGCCGGGTCGAATCGTACATCGACGAGATCGTCCCTGCCTTCTCGCTCGCGGCGTACTACGAAGTCGGGATGAAGCTGGCGCGCGCGGCGATCGGGGCGGCGTATCGCCCGGTGATAGCGCGTCCGCTGCGCGAGCTGCCGCGCGACGCGACTGCGGTGTTCCTCATCAACCACCGCTCGAACTTCGATTACGTGGTGGTCGGCTGGGCCCTGGCGCGCCAGGTGGCGATCAGCTACGCCGTGGGCGAATGGGCGCGCGTGTTCCCGCTCGACGCGCTCTTCAAGGCGTTCGGCGGCTTTTTCGTGCGCCGCGGCTTCCCGGACCCGCTGTACCACACCGTCCTGCGCCGCTACCTGCAGCTCATCACCCGGCAGGGAGTCACGCAGGGCATCTTCCCCGAAGGAGGGCTCACGCGGGACGGAGCGCTGCGCAGCCCGAAGGTGGGGCTGCTCGACGCCCTGCTGCAGCTCTCGGCGGAGCCCGGCTACGACCGCGATCTCGTCTTCGTGCCCGTCGGCATCAACTACGACCGCGTTCTCGAGGACGAGGCGTTGCTTTCCGAGAGGCGCGGGCGCGAGCACCCGCCCGGCGCCGCGGAGAAGCTCGGCGGCGCACTGAGGCTCCTCTGGATCGTGCCCTCGCGCGTCGCGCTGAACCTCGCGCGCGCGGCTCTGGGGCGACTGCACCGGAGCGGCTACGTGGCGCTGGCGTT
>JBJMQJ010000400.1:0-10158 GCA_045802765.1 Myxococcales bacterium | reverse complement strand
GACCACAACGGCTCGAACTCCCAGTTCGGCCTGCAGACCCTGATCGGCGTCGCGTACAACATGCGTTAGCGGCTCGCGGCGACGCCCCCGCGCGGAGCTCAAAGCAGAGATCCGGGGACACCATACGAAAGCAGAGATCCGGGGACACCATACGGAACCCATTGCCGAGTGAGCACCGCGAGTGTGCAGCCGGGCACATCGGTGACTTTCTAGACCGGGCACATCGGTAACAGTTTGGTCGCCTCCGGAGGTGGGAGGTCAGTGGAGTAAAGCTCCTTCCCGGCCGGGGAGCCCGGGCGAGTTGGCACGTCGAGTTGCGTATGGTGTCCCCGAATCCCTCCGAATCCCTGAGTTGCGTATGGTGTCCCCGAATCCCGAATCCCTCCGAATCCCTGGCGACGCCCAGCGCGGAGCTCAAAGCAACTGCACGAGCGCGGATTGGTCCAGATCGAGGCGGGCGCCGTCCGGCGCCTCGATGGCCGCGTCGTGGATGCGCGCCTCTTCCTGCAGGATCTTCTCGCGCTGCGCGGGCTTCGCGTTGCCTTGCGCGAGCCAGCGCGATAGCCGCTCGAGCGACGCGTCCCGCTCCGCGGCGGCGCGCTCCTTGGCCTCGGCGACCAACCTCGCCAGCCGGCGGCGCGCCTCCGCCTCCGCGGCCTCGAGCCCCTGCGCAACCGCCGCCGCGAACGGCGCCGGAGGCCCGCCTTCCGGCGCGGGGACCGCCTCGATGTTGCGAGCCGAGTCGAGCTGCGCCGCCAGCTCGTCCGAGACCTGCGCCCCGCCGCGACCGTCGAGGCGCGCGACCACCCGGATCAGCGCATCGTCGAGGTGGCGCGCGGCGCGGCGCGAGGGCACCTTCGCCCCCTGGGCGAGGTCCGCGGGCTCCGGCAGCGTCACCAGGAAGCGGGCGTCGAGCGCCGCGCCGGAAACGCCCCGCACGCGCGCCCGGTACACCGTCGCGCGGCCCAGCTCGCCGTCGCGCACCCAGCCGAAGAGCGCCTCCACCAGCGGGTGGCCGGTGGCGAAAGAATCGTGTTCCTCGTGCGCCACCGCCACGGCGCGGCGGAACGAGCCGAGCACCACCCGGTCGCGCGACAGGTCGAATCCCGCCAGCGCGTCGACCTTCAGCTCGGGGCCGACGTGGAACGACACCTCGCCGGGGAGAACGTCGACCTCCACGTCGACGGCCACGCCGACGCGCTTGGCGGCCTCGATCGTCACCACCTCGAGACGCCGCTCGAGATGGTCGGCGATCGCGGCCAGCGCCACGTCCGGCTCGTTCCTCGGCAGCAGCGCGACGCCCAACCGCTGTGCCCCGCGGCGCGCCAGGGCCCCGACGGCGTCCAGGTCGCAGCTGCGGCGGTCCAGCAGCGGGTCCACCGCGCGCACCACTTCCGCGCGGGCCGCGGCGACGCGCTCGGCGAGCCTGCCCAGGGTGCGCTCCCACAGCTTCTCGTCGTCGGCGGCGCGCGCTCCCAGCGCGGTCAGCTCCGACTCGACGGACTCCAGCACGTAGTCGAGGCCGCCGACCGGCTCGCGGAACACCCCGACCGCCTCGTCGAGCAGGTCGAGGACCCGCGCCGCCAAGGTCCCCTCCGGCCGGAAGGCGACGATGCGCACCTCGCGCGATTGGCCGATGCGGTCGATGCGGCCAATGCGCTGCTCGATCGCGGCCGGGCTCCAGGCCAGATCGTAATTCACCAGCACGTGGCAATGCTGGAAGTTCCGGCCCTCTCCGCCCAGCTCGGTGCAGAGCAGCACGCGCGGCCCCTCGGGGTCCCGGAAGCGCGCCACCAGCTTGTCGCGCTCGGCCGGGGAGAGGTCCCCCGCGTACGCCACCGCTTCGATCCCCGTGCGCTTCCCTTGCGTGCGCGCGAGCTGCAGCCGCAAGTACTCGATCGTCTCGCGCGCCTCGGCGAAGACCAACACCTTCTCGCCGATCAGCTCGCCGTCGAGCAGCTCGCGGAACGCCTGCAGCTTGGAATCGTTCTCGGCCGGAAGCGCCTGCGCGCGGGCCGCCAGCGCCCGCAGCGCCCTGTCGCCCGACGCGGCGAGCGCGGTGGCGAGGGCCGGGGGCGAGCTTCCCAGGTGCCGGAGCAACCCGGAGAGGACGGCGCCGCCGGGGAGGCGCCCGCGCGCGTGCGCTTCCGAGAGCGCCGCGCGCACGTCCCGCTCCAGCTCGCGCTCCGCCGCGGAGGGCGCCACCGCGATCTTCGTGAGCACTCGCGGAGTGAATCCACCGACCACGGCCCGGCGGTTGCGGAGCAGGCGAGCCGACAGGCCATAGCTCTCCGACAAGTGGGCGAGCAGCTCCGTCCCCTCGAGCTTCCTCAGCTCCGCATCCTCGGGGAACAACGCGGCGATCCGCCGCGCGGCGCTCGAGTCGCCGGCGAGCAGCGCGCGGACCTCGGCGGAGAGGTCCCCCTGCCGCGCGAGACGCGCCCGCAGCTCTTCCTCGCTGGCGGGAGGCGCCGGGTCCACCAGCCTGAGCAGGGCGTGATATTCGCCCGGGTCGAGCTGCAGCGGCGTCGCCGTCAGCAAGAGCAGCCCCCAGGACGCGCGCGAGAGCGCATTCGCGACCTCGTACGCGCGCGCGCCGCGCAGGTGGTGCGCCTCGTCGAAGACGACCAGGTCCCAGCCAGCCTCCGCAGCCTCGTCCGCTTCCTTGCCGGCGCGCGAGAGCCACTCCAGCGAGGTGACCACCAGGTTGTGCCGCGCCCATGGTGACCCGGGCGCGTCGGGGTCGGGCGCCTCCTGCCGTGCGTCGCGCGCCCGATCGGGATCCATCAGCGTGAAGAGCAGGTTGAACTTGTGGAACAGCTCCGCCAGCCACTGCACCGTCAGGTGCGAGGGCGCGACGACCAGGCAGCGCCGCACCAGGCCCGCGTGCAGCAAGGCGGAGAGAACGAGGCCAGCCTCGATGGTCTTCCCCAGCCCCACCTCGTCTGCGAGCACGAACCGCGGCTGCGCGGCGGAGAGCACGTGGTGCGCCACCGAAACCTGGTGGGGCTTGACGTACACGCGGCTGGCGAAGAGCGCGCCGAGCGCGTCCGCGCGCCGCTCCAGGTCGAGGCGCACCACCTCGGCGCGCAGCTCGAAGTCCTCGGGGGCGCCCCAGCGGGCCGAGGCGAGCTGCTCGGCGGGCCCCGCCCGGGGCGGCGCCGCGCGCAGGTCCGCCTCGCTGCGCACCTGGGGCTTTTTGCCCGCGGCCTCGACCGTGTAGCGGTGCAAGTCCCCCGCGTCTCCGGGCAGCGGCCGCAGCACGCGCGCGGGGGTGCCGTCGGCGAGCAACACCGGGCTCCCGGGCGCGAATCGGAAGCGCACCAGCTGCGCATCGCGCGAGGAGAGGATCACCTCACCCCGGCCGGGGAACTGCGCCGAGACGCGAGGCGCGTCCTCCGACACCGCCGTCACGTGTCCCACACCCCAACCGGGCTGCGCGCGGTGGAGGACCTTCATGCCCGGCCGGAAGTGCGCCACAGGCGGAGTCTTCTATACTGGCCGGAGATGGACGGCCACGTGGCGACTCCGCAGCTCGCGGCCGGCCCGCCAGCCGCCCGCTCCCGACCGCGCGCGGCGGACCTGTTCCGGGCCGGGCTCTACCTCGGCACCATCGGCTTCGGCGGCGGCCTGAGCGTGCTCGCCAACATCCAGGCGTACGTGGTGACGAAGAAGCGCTGGCTGACCGACCGCGAGTTCACCAACACGGTGACCGTCGCCCAGATGCTCCCGGGCGGAGCGTCGGCAAACGCGCTCGCGTACATCGGCCTGCGCTTCGCCGGGTGGCGCGGAGCGCTGGCGTCTTACGTGGCGTTCGTGCTCCCCGGGTTCGCCGCCGTGCTCTTGCTCGCCTGGGCGTACGTGCGTTTCGGCACCACGCCAAACCTCGCCACCCTCCTGGGAGGCTTCAACGCGGCGGTGGTCGGGATCATCGCCAGCATCACGCTCAAGATGGTGCGGACCAGCGTGAGCCGGCTCTGGCAGATGGGAGTGGCCGCGCTCGCGCTGCTCTTCAGCGCGGTGGGAAACGCGCCCCCTGGCGAGATCGTGCTCGTCGCCATCGCGGCTGGGCTGGCGGTCGATCTGGGCACCAAGCGGGCGCGCCTCGCCAGCGTCCGCCGGAGGCGCAAGACCGACCTCGAGCCGCCGGTCGCGCTTCCCGAGGAGGGGCAGCCGCTGGAAGCCGCCGGAAAGCCGCCGAGCCCGCTCTCCTCGCCGTGGCCCGCGGCCGTCTTTTCCGTGCTCGCCGCCGCGCGGATGACCGGCGTGGACGCCGACCTGCTGCAGATGGGCCTCACCTTCTTCCGCACCGGGCTGGGCGCGTACGGCGGCGGATTCGCCATCGTCCCGCACCTCAAGTCCGTCATTGACACCCGTGGGTGGCTGACCGATCGGCAGTTCGCCGACGCCGTCGCCATCGGCAAGCTGACGCCGGGACCGGTGCTGCTCCTCGCCACCTTCATCGGCTACATGCGGCACGCCCTGGTCGGCGCGCTGGTGGCGACCGCCTCGATCTTCGCCGCGCCCTTCTTGCTGGTGGTGCTCGCGGGCAGCACGCTGGACCGGCTCCGCTCGCGCCGATTCGTGCGCGCCGGATTGCGCGGGCTCACCCCCGCCGTGCTGGGGCTGATGGCGGCCGCCGCCATCGCGCTGGGCGATCAGCTCGCCGGCGAATCCGAGATCGGCATCGCCGTCGCGGTGGCGCTGACCTTGTCGCGATTTCCTCTCAACCCGGCGCTCATGCTGCTGGTCGGCGGCGTTGCGCGCCTTTGCCTGCGGATGGTGGGCCTGTGAACGTCGACGAACAGAGGCGCGCCGCGGGCGAGGCCGCCGCCGCGCTGGTGCGAGACGGAATGGCGCTCGGTTACGGGACCGGCCGCGCGGCCGCCGCTGCCCTCGAGGCGCTCGCCCGCCGCAAGCTCCGGGTGCGGGGCGTTCCCACCTCCGAACGGACCGCGGCGCTCTGCCGCGACCTGGGGCTCGCGCTCACCACGCTCGAGGAGACGCCCGAGCTCGATCTCTGCATCGACGGCGCCGACGAGATCGACCCGCGCAACCAGGCGCTCAAGGGCGGTGGCGGCGCCATGGTCCGCGAGAAGCTGGTGGCGCTCGCGGCGCACCGTCGCGTCCTCGTCATCGAGGAGGCCAAGCTCGTGCCGTGGTTGGGGAGCACGCGCGGGCTGCCGATCGCGGTGCTCGCCTTCGGCTGGAGCAGCACGCTGCGGCGCGTTGCCCAGCTGCTCCCCGGCGCGGCGCGCCGCGCCGAGCTGAACGACGACGGGAACGTGGTGTTGGACGCTCCGATGCCGCCCGGAGCCGACCTGCAAGGGGTGGCGCATGCGCTGAAGGGCATCGCGGGAGTCGTCGACCACGGGCTCTTCCTCGACCTCTCGCCCGAAGTCCTGGTGGGGACGCCGCAGGGTGTGCGCAGCTTGTAGCGCCTCAGGGCGCGCCGGCCGCGGCGTGCTGGTGCGCGTGCGCCTCGTGATCGTGGCCGTCGGCGTGGCGGAACGGGGCGAACCACCCGCGAACGCCCGAGCGAAGCGCCAGCGCCACCGCGACGATCAGCAGGAATCCCGCGCAGGCGGTGGCCGCGGGAGCGGCGGCGAGCTGCTCCGCCACCGGCCGATCCGCCCGGACGAACACCGAAGCAGCCGTCCGCGCGGCTCCGCGCAAGAACGCCAGCCGCTCGAGCGCGGCGCCCGCGGCGGTCGCCACCGCGAACGCAGGAACGGCGACCAGCGCCGACGCCACCGCGGTCGCGCGCCGCAACGGGACCGCGCCGAGAGCGAGAAATGGCAGCGCGATCCCGACCGGCAGACCGCGGTGGACGAGCGCACAGGCGAGGAGCGCGGCGCCCGACGCGCTCGCGCGGGCGGCTACGGCCAGCGAGGCGCCCACGACGACCACCCCGGCGAGGCCCAGCGTGGCGAACCAGCGCGGCGGCGCGAGGAGTTCCACCGAAGCGGCGAGGAAGAGCAGCGCGACCAGCCAGGGACCGCGCCGGGCGAGCTCCTCCGTGAGAGGCGGGGGCGGGGCCGGCGCCGTCTCGCGGTCCAGCAGGCGCGGCGCGGCGAGGAGCGCCGCGAGAGCCGCGCGGACCGCCGCCGTGGGCCAGCCCAGCAGCGCCGCTGTCGCGAACAGCCCTTCGAACGGAGCTCGCAGGCGGTGCAGGAGCGCGTGGCGCCGCGAAAGCGCCTCCCCCGCCACGGAAGCGATCAAGGCCGGCGCGACACCGAGCGCCGAGGCGGTGGCGGCCCTGGCGAACGCCAGGATCCCTCCGGTGGTCCGGACGTCGAAGAACGCGCCGAGGCCGGCCAGGGAAAGACCCGCGGCCGCGGCGAAGAGATCGAGCGCCCGCTGCGCGGCCGAAGAGAACCGCTGCTCGCGGATCTCGTCGGCGACGACGTGCAGCAGGGCGCCGGCCACCACCGCGGTGGCGCGTTGCAGCGCCGCCGCGTCCGCGCCCGAACCCAGACCGGGCACCAGGTTCCCGAAGACCACGCCCAGGACGCCCGCGAGCCCCACCAGGCCGACGCGGATCATCGTGGCGCGAACGCCGAGGAGATCGAGGAAGGGAAGCGCCACCGCGGCGGTGAGCGGCGCGTGATGGGCGACGATGGCGATCTCCAGATCGGCTGGGTTCTCCCTCCCTTGCAAGGCAGCCAACAGGGCGAGGCCCTCGAAGAGCGAGTGGAAGAGAAGCGCCGCGAACCCGACTTCGGCAGCGACGCGCATCCCGCGGATGCCCCGGCGCGCGAGCAGGTCGGGCCCGAGCACGCGCGCCCCCACCTCGAGCAGCCACGGCAACACGAATCCCGCGGCGATCCAGAGAAGCGCCGTCGGACCGAGCGCAGGCAGCACCTCGGGCAAGAGATGGAAGCCGACGACCCCCGCCGCCGCGGTGAACGCGAAGGTGCGCGTCAGCTCGAGGAGAGAGGCGCGCCGCCGCGCGAGAAGGGCGAGCGCGCCTCCGAGGAGCGCCGAGCCGGCTACGAGGAAGAGTCCCTCGATCATGCGCGGCTCCGGCACGACGAGCACAGCCCGCGCAGCTCGAGCAGGTGCTCCTGGATGCTGAACCCCGTCGCGCGCCGCACCCCCGAAAGGGCGCGCTCCAGCGGACGGGAGTGGAACTCGCGGGCGCTGCCGCAGCCCGTGCACACGACCGCGTGATGGCAGCGAGGCTCGCGCCCGGCGCACGGCCGCACGGCGGTCGATCCGAGCACGCGGTGCAAGAGCCCCAGCTCGAGCAGCGCGGTCACGTTGCGGTAGACGGAGACCAGATCCATCGGCGTGCCGCGGCGGCGCAGCTCGCGGTGCAGCTCGCGCGGCCCGAGCGGACGGGGGTGGCTCTCGATCAGGTCGAGCAGCGCGCGGCGGCTGCGCGTCATGCGGCCACCGCGATGCCGCAGGGCGGCTTCCGCGCGGAAAGAGAACCGGACCGGCATCGGGGAAGCGTACGGCCGCGTGGAACAAGATGCAACGGTGTTGCGTTTGCGCCCGCCTCGCCGACAGCTACCGGCTTCCCGCGCTCAGATCCTCCATCGAGGGCAGCTCGCTCAGGTTGGGCTGGAGCTGGATCTCGATGCGCCGGTTCTGCGCGCGGTGGTCGGCGGTGTCGTTCGGAACGATGGGGTCGAATTCGCCGTAGCCGAGCGCACCGAGCTGGTCGGGCTTCATTCCCTTGCTGATGAGGAAGCGCGTCACCACCACCGCGCGCTCGGTGGAGAGCTCCCAGTTGGAAGGGAACCGCGCGGTATGGATCGGCTTGTCGTCCGTGTTCCCTGCGACGAGGAACTGGCGATCGGCGAGGCCTGCGAGCGCCTGCGCCACCTGCCCCACCGTGTCCTGTCCCGCCTTCTTGAGGGTGGCGCTGCCCGAGTCGAAGAGCACGTCGTTGGGCATCGAGATGAGCATGCGGCCCTTGCGGATCTTCACCGACAGCTTCCCGGCATCGATCATCGACCGCAGCCGGTCGGTGAGCGCCTTGTAGGTGGCGGCGCGCGCGTCCGCGGCGGCCTTCTGCTTGCGCAGCTCCTCGAGCTGGGCGCTCGACGCCTGCAGGAGCCGGTCGAGATTCGCCCGGTCGGCGCTGGTGCCCTCGAGCAGCTTGTTCAGCTCGTCCGCGCGCTTCTGCGACTCCGCCAGCGTCGCCTCGAGGGACTTGCGGGCCGCTTCCGCGTCCGCTCCCTGCTTGGCCAGCTGCGCCGCGCGGGCCTCGTCCTGCGCCTTCGTCTTCTCCAGTTCCTCCTGGTGCTGCCTGTTCAGATCGGCGACCGTCTGGTCGCGCGACGAGGTGGTCACGCACCCTGCACAGGCCAGCGCGGCGAACAGCAGAGGGAGTCCGGTCCTGGGCATCGTTCGTCCTCGGGTTGGGAAGGCCTGGAGTCTAAGACGAGCGAATCACCTCGGCCAAGGCCGCCGCTGCGCGGGCGAAGTCGCCCTCCGGACCGAGCAGGCTCAACACCAGGTGAGCGCCAGCGGGGAAGTCGAAGAAGTATCCCGGATGGACGAGCACGCCCGCCTCGAGCAGCGCCAGCACCCAGCCATCCTCGCTGCGCGAGCGCGGCACGGAAAGGATCGCCGACCAGCCTCCTTCGGCGGGCAAGACGTCCCACGGGGCCGCCGCCGAGCGGGCGCGCAGCAGGGCGGCGCGGTTGGAGCGGATCCGGTCGAGCACGCGCCGCTGAAAATCGTGGCGTCCCCGAAGCAACTCTCCCGCCGCGAGCTGCACGGGCGTGGCGACGGATAGATAGGTGTCCGCGATCAGCTCCAGCCGCTGCACCGCGCGCGATACCTCGTCGGGCGGCCCCGACACCGCGCACCAGCCCAGCTTGAGCTGCGGCAGGCCGCACACCTTGGAGAGCCCGGAGAGCGCGAAGGCGAGCACGTCCCCGTGCGCCGCCACGGTGGGCACCCGCTGCGGGTCGGCGACCAGCGCGAAGTCCGCGAACACCTCGTCGCAGATCAGGGCGCACCCGGCGCCCGCGCATCGCTCGGCGAGCGCCGCGCGCTCTTCCTGCTTGAGGAACGCCCCGGTCGGATTGCCGGGGCTGACGACCAGCACGGCGCGGGCGCGAGGCGGAAGCTGCAACGCCGCCGCGTCGAGGTGCCACTCGCCGTCGAAGCGCAGCGGGTACGGCACCGCCTCTACTCCCTCGAGCGCCGTGAGCAGCCCGAACAGGGGATAGCTGGGCTCCGGGACGAGCACGCAGTCTCCGGGATCGCAGAGCAGCTTGAACAGGAGCGCGTACGCCTCGCTGGTGCTCGCGAGCAGCACGATGCGCTCCGGATCCACCGCCGCGCCGCGCGAATCCGCGTAGTACGCCGCCACCGCCTCGCGCCCCGCGAGCAGCCCCTTGGGGTGGGGCTCGTACCTGAGCGCCCGCGGGTCGGAAAGCGCCGCGAGCTGGGCGGCGGGCAGCAGTCCGGCGCGGGTGGGATTCGATTCCGTCAGATCGACGTACGGCTCGCGGCGATCGCGCAGCGCGCGGGAGATCGCGTTCTCGCCCGAAGGCCAGGGCAACCTGCGGGAATAGGGAATCACATCTCGGGGAGCGAGATCTGCGCCGAACGAGGCAGCGGCAGCCGGTCCCGATCCTTTTCCACGAAGCGCAGCGCCGCCCAGATCTCGTCGAGCGAGAGGATCTTGTCGTCGGTCATGCCCGCCGCCAGGCCGACCGAGCGCACCAGCTCCTGCGAGAGATCGGTGAAGAACCCGCTCGACTTGCGCGGCCACGCCGCCCAGATGTGCCCGCGCGGCGCGAGCGTGTGCTTGGCCCGGGGGAAGAGCTCGCCGAGCACGGCGCGCGACGACGCGAAGAGGACCACCACGTCCATCGGGCTGACCGCCTTGGTGGCCACCGAAGCGCCCGGGGGCAGCGGGTCGAGCCGCCGCGCGAACCCGACAGGCGGGTCCATCAAGAGGACACGCCTTCCCTCCTTGATGCCGAGCTTGCGCGAGATCGGCGTCTCTTCGATGGGGTCCATCGGCGTGGCACAGGTCTAGAGCCGCAAGCGCAAACCCGCAAGTGGCCCCTCCGGTACGCGCCCGCTGGGGTACAGTGATCCGGTGAAGCCCGTCCGCATCGGCCTGTTGGGCGTCGGCACCGTCGGGCGCGCCGTGGCGCGCGCTCTCACCGAGCGCCGTGACGTGCT
>JBJMQJ010000399.1:0-8319 GCA_045802765.1 Myxococcales bacterium | reverse complement strand
CTACACGCGCCACCTCCTCGTCGAGGAGGATAGCCGGGTGGCCGGCATCATCTCGATGCGCGACGTGATCGTCCTCATGCTCGACGAGAAGCAGTTCCTCATCGACCAGCTGAACGTCTACATCTCCGGCCGCTGAGCCAGTCGCCGCCCATGAAGGCCGCCGTCTTGAAGGAGCTGGCCGAGGGAGAGAAGCGGGTCGCCGCCGTCCCCGCGACGGTGGAGAAGATGGTGAAGGCGGGAATGGACGTCTGCCTCGAGGCCGAGGCAGGGCTCGCCTCCGGTTTCCAGGACCGCGAGTACCGGGAGGCGGGAGCGGCGGTTGCGCCGTCGCCGGACGGCGCGCTCGAGGGCGCGGACGTGGTGCTCAAGGTGCAGAAGCCCGGCGGGGACGAGCTGGAGCGCATCCCCCAAGGCTGCGTCTTGATCGCCTACGGGCTTCGCGCCGGAACCGACCTCTCGCAGAAGCTGCGCGCCCGCCGCATCACCGCGCTCTCGCTCGACCTGCTGCCGAGGATTGCCCGGGCGCAGAGCATGGACGTGCTCAGCTCGATGGCGAACATCGCCGGGTACAAGGCGGTGCTCCTCGGCGCGGGCGCGCTGGGCAAGTTCTTCCCCATGCTGATGACCGCCGCGGGAACGGTCCTTCCGGCGAAAGTCCTCGTGCTCGGCGCCGGAGTGGCCGGCTTGCAGGCGATCGCCACGGCCAGGCGGCTGGGCGCGGTGGTGACGGGCTTCGACATCCGCCCGGCGGTCAAGGAGCAGGTGGAAAGCCTGGGCGCGCGCTTCCTCGCCGCCACGCTCGAGGAGCCCCGGAGCGCAACGGCTTTGCCGGCGCGCGGACGGAGCGGCGAAGAGGCCGAGCATCTGGAGGATGCGAAGGGCTACGCGAAGGAAGTCTCCGCCGACGCGGCGCGCAGGGAGCAGGCGGCGATCGCGCAGGAGCTGCGCGCCACCGACGTCTGCATCACGACAGCGCTGGTGCCGGGGAAGAAGGCGCCGACCCTCGTCACCGCGGAGATGGTGAAGGGGATGCGGATGGGCTCGGTCATCGTCGACCTCGCGGCCGAGCAAGGCGGGAACTGCGAGCTCACCGAGCCCGGCAAGGAGATCGTCAAGCACGGCGTGACCATCCTCGGTCCGATCAATCTCGTGAGCGCGATGGCCTACCAGGCCTCGCAGCTCTATTCGCGCAACGTGCTCAACTTCCTCCTCCACGTCTACGACAAGCAGGGCGGGAAGATCGCCGTCGACCGCGACGACGAGATCGTCAAGGCCTGCCTGATCGCCCATCAGGGAGAGCTGCTGCAGCCACCGTGAAAAGAGGTGAGCCCCATGATCGATGCCGGTCTGATCGCCGACTTGTACGTCTTCGTGCTGGCCGGCTTCCTCGGTTACCAGGTGATCTCGCGCGTCTCGCCGCTGCTGCACACCCCGCTGATGTCCGCGACCAATGCCATCTCCGGGATCTCGCTGGTCGGGTCGCTGGTGGTCGCCGGGGCCGGGTACGACCCGCTCAGCACGGCGCTGGGATTCATCGCGGTCACCGCCTCGACCATCAACGTGGTGGGCGGTTTCCTCATCACCGATCGCATCCTCAAGATGTTCAAGGCGAGCCGGTGATCCATGCAGCGGACCCTGCTCCAGCTCTTCTATCTGCTCTCGGCCATCCTCTTCGTCCTCGGCCTCCGCGGCTTGAGCCACCCCCGTACCGCACGCCGGGGAATGTTCCTGGCCGAGCTGGGGATGCTGCTCGCCATCGTCGGCACGCTGTTCCACCACGAGATCCTCAGCTACCGCTGGATCGTCGCCGGGCTCGTCCTCGGCACGGTCATCGGCGCGCCGCTCGCAATCTGGATCCCGATGACCGCCGTCCCGCAGCGGACGGCGCTCTCGCACTCCTTCGGCGCCCTCGCCGCCGCGCTGGTGGGCGTCTCCGAGTACGCCCGCCACGGAGCGCAGCTCGGCGGCGGCCGCGTCGCCGTGATCGGCATCGAAGTGATGCTCGGCTCGTTGACGTTCACCGGGAGCCTGATGGCCGCGGGCAAGCTGCAGGGGCTCATCCGCGGGTATCCGATCACGTACCGCGGCCAGAACTTCGCAAACCTCGCGCTCCTCGCCGGCATGGCGGGCCTCGTCGTCGCTCTGGGGTTCATGCCAGGGGCCGGCAACGCGTTCTACGCGATGGTGGCCCTCGCGCTCGTGTTCGGCGTCCTGCTCATCTTGCCCATCGGCGCGGCCGACATGCCCGTCGTCATCGCCTTGCTGAACTCCTACGCCGGCCTGACCGACGCGGCGATGGGCTTCATGCTCGACAACAAGATCCAGATCATCACTGGGTCGCTCGACGGGTCGTCCGGATTCATCCTCTCCATCCTCATGTGCCGCGCGATGAACCGCTCCATCACCAACGTGCTCTTCGGCGCCTTCGGCAAGGTGCACGAGCTGCCCGCCGGGGAGGAAGCCAAGAAACCGATCCGCCAGACCACGGTGGACGAGGCGGCGGAGGTGCTCGGCACCGCCCGATCCGTGGTCTTCGTGCCTGGCTACGGCATGGCGGTCTCCCAGGCGCAACATCGCGTGCGCGAGCTGGCCGACGCGCTCAAGAAGAAAGGCGTGGCCGTGCGCTACGGCATCCACGCAGTCGCCGGCCGGATGCCCGGCCACATGAACGTGCTCCTCGCCGAGGCCAACGTGCCCTACGACGAGCTGTACGACATGGACCAGGTCAACCCGCAGTTCGCCGAGACCGACGTAGCGGTCGTGGTGGGGGCGAACGACGTCGTCAACCCCGCCGCCAAGCGCGAGCGGGGCAGCCCGATCTACGGGATGCCGATCCTCGAGGTCGAGAAGGCGCGAGTGGTGATCGTCTGCAAGAGGAGCCTGGCCCCCGGATTCGCGGGGATCGACAACGAGCTGTACTACAACGAGAACACGCTCATGCTCTTCGGCGACGCGAAGGACTCCATGATCAAGCTCGCCACCGCCCTCAAACAATGACGGTCCCGATGCGAAAGCGCACCGCTGCCGTCTCGGCGGCGAGTGGTCATGGCTCCAGGTTCTTCGCCGCCGGTACGTCGCGCGAGTACGCCGGACGGGCGAGGAACTGCTTGGGCTCGTAGCGCCAGAACTGGCTCACCTCGGGAACGGTGGCGACGATGGCGTTGACGAGACGCCCCTCCTTCCGTTCCACCCGGCGCACGTAGATGTTCAGGATGGGCTTGCCGTACTCGTCCAGACGGATCGGCCCGATCGGTCCCTCGCGCAACTTGACCGCGTGCAATGCCCGCACGAAAGCCGCCTTGTCCTCGAACTTCCCCTTCACCGCCTTGAGCGCCTCCTCGAGGAAGAGACCGGCGGTGTAGGTACCCACCGTGTAGAACCCGGGGACCGCGTTGTATTCGGACTGCACGGCCTGGACGAACCGGCGGTTGTCCTCGCTCTCGATCGTCGCCGAGTACCAGCTCGCCGAATACACGCCCAGCGCCTCGTCGCCCATGTTCTTCAGGATCCCTTCGTCGACGCAGGTCGGATTGCCCAGCACCGGCGTCTTCTCCTGCGCCCGGTACTCGGCGTACTGGCGCAGGAAGCGCAGCCCGTTGGTGCCGGCGAATCCCAAGTACACGCCGTCCACGTCCGGCTTGATCTGGGCGACGTACGCGCCGTAGTCGGGCACGTTGAGCGGCGACCACAGCTTCTGCACGATCTTCCCGCCGCTGTCCTCGAACGCGCCGTGGAAGCCGGCGACCCCTTCGTGGCCGTAGGTGAAGTCGTCGGCGACGGTGGCGATGCGCTTGAGCTTCAGCGTCTTCGCCGCGTACTCGCCGAGCACGTGGGTGGGCTGCGCCGCGGTGCCGACGGCGTGGATGACGTAGTCGTTCTTCTTCTGCTGCGCGAGATCGTTCTGCGCCGCCGAGGTGGGGGTGATGAGCGGCACCGCCGAGCGCAGGATGTAGTCGTCGATGGCGAGCGCCTCGAAGGTGGCGAGGGGCCCGATGATGACGTGGACCTTGTCGCGCTCGATCAGCTCCTGCGTACGGGTCTTCGCCTGCGCGGGCTGCCCGCCCGTGTCGGCGACGATGAGCACCACCTTGCGCCCGCCCAGCGCGCCCTTGCGCTGCTTGAGCAAGACGTTGATCCCTTCCTCCATCTGCCGCCCGCCCGCCGCGAGCGGTCCGGTCCGCACCGAGAGGAAGCCCAGCCGCAGCGGCTCGCCCTGCTGGGCGAGAGCGCCCGAGTTGGACGGAAGGACGGCGGCGAGGGCCAGCGAAGCCAGCAGGGCGCGCGGCATCGATTCCTCCTCGTCCGCGGCAGCGACGCCGCGGGCGGCGGAGGGTACCACGTCGGGATTCGGCCGCCTCGCGCGGCGCGAAGCTTGCGGACCGCGGTGCCTTCCGGCAGATGGCACGGATGCGCGTCGTCCTCGCCACCGCCGCGGCGCTGGTCGCCTTCGCCGCCAATTCCCTCTTGTGCCGGGCAGCGCTAGGCGGTGGCCGCGCGGACGCGGCGAGCTTCACCTTGATTCGCCTCGGCTCGGGCGCGGCGGTGCTGCTCCTGCTCGCGCGCGGCGCCGGCGGCGCGCGGGGAGGAAGCTGGCCGTCGGCGGCCGCCCTGTTCGTGTACGCGGCGGCATTCTCCTTCGCGTACTTCTTCCTCTCCGCCGGCGTGGGGGCGCTCTTGCTGTTCGGCGCCGTGCAAGTCACGATGATCGGGGTGGGGATCGCCGCCGGCGAACGGCCGCCGCCGGCCGTGTGGGCCGGCCTGACCCTGGCGCTGGGAGGGCTCGTGCACCTCTCGCTGCGCGGCGCGCGGGCGCCGTCGCCGGCGGGAACGGCGCTGATGCTCGCCGCCGGCGTCGCCGGGGGGGTGTACTCGTTGCGGGGCCGGAAGGCAGGTCCGCCGCTCCCCGCCACCGCGGACAACTTCCGCCGCGCCGCCCCGCTCGCGGCGCTAGTCTGGATGGTCGCGGCGATCGGCGGGGCGATGCACGTGACGCCCGCCGGCGCCGCCCTCGCCGTCGCGTCCGGCGCCGTGACCTCGGGCCTCGGTTATGTCGCCTGGTACAGCGCGTTGCCTCACCTGACCGCGGCCCGCGCCGCGATCTTGCAACTCTCCGTGCCGGTCCTCGCCGCGGCGGGCGGCGTCCTCCTGCTCGGCGAGGTCCTCACCGCGCGGCTCCTGGTCTCGGGCGCCGCCATCCTCGTCGGGATCGCCCTGGCTACGCGGAAGTCACGCTCCGCTTCGGAATCCCAGCCCCGTCAGGCGGCGTAGGCCTCGCCTCGTCAGCGGCCGCGCCGGGCGGGGCGCGTGGGCGCGCGGACCACGCGCACTTCGCGCCGGACGAATTCCCGCGGTGGCCCGTAGAAGGACCCGCGCCGCGGCGTCGCGACGACCGAGGGCGCGGGCCGCGCCACGCGCACCACCGGCGCCGCGTGTGGCCACGGGACGACGTGGGTGCGGATCGGCCGCGTGAAGGCCCGCGAGGGAACCACGACCCAACCGGGCCAGGCGCGCGGGTAGACGAATCCGGGGGGACCGAACGGCGACCAGCAGACGTAGCCCGCCGCGTAGCGCCAGGAGACCCAGGCGGGGGCCCAGACGTACCCGGGCACCCAGAACCAGCCGCGACCGGCGCGGAATCCCCACCGCCCGTAGTGGAACACGACCGCGCCCCAGGGCACCGAGGAGACGAAGGACCATCCCCACGCGGTCTCGACCCAGCGGCCGTCGGTGTAGGGCTGCCAGTCCGGTCCGACGCCGCTCGGCACCCAGACGAGGCCGTATTCAGGCGTCTGTTCCCAGCGCCCGTAAGGTGAGAGATCGCGCTGGAAGGTGGATTGGTCCGGCGGCTGCGCCGGGGGATCCGCGGCGGGGGGTGGGGGAGGCGCATTCTGCGCTTCCGGCGGCTGTGCCCCGGGGTCCCAGTCTTCGTCCGGCGGAGGCGGCGGCGCGCTCGCACCGGGAGGTTGTCCGTTGTCCGGCGGCAAAGGTTGCGCCATCCCCGCCGTCGAGGTTGCAGCCACGAGCAGCGCCAGCGCGGACGCCACCTTGAATCTCGCCGATTCGGTCATCTCTCGTCCTCCGACCCTTGGACGCGCGAGCACGGCGCCCATTGCTCTTCGAAAAGGACGCGCAACAATCGAGCGCGGTCAAACATGGTCGCGCGCCTCGACGATGAGGCGGGTGCGCAGGTCGTGCAGGCCCCGCTCCAGACCGACCGGGTAACGATGCGGATTGACGAACCGCTTCACGCCGGAATGGAAGTGCGACAATTCGTCCGCGGCACGGCGCCTCACCTCGACGAGGGGCGGAGGATCGTAGACGCGGCGCCCTGCGCGGAAGATCGGCTGCAGCAGATCGCGGGAGGGAGTTCCCGCCGGAAGGCTGCGGCGACGCGTGGGGTCGAGCGGGTCGACCATGGCGACCGCCGCGTCCGGCGGCATGCCTTCCTGGTAGATCACGTCCGCGACCGCCTCGCCATCGCCGGAGAAGCGCCGCGCCTGGAGCACGCCGGGGATGGACGTCTTGATGGGCTGCTCGGACAGCTTCACCTTGGGCCGCCAGGCTTCTCCTGGCTTGCGCACCGCCGTGAGCTTGAAGACGCCGCCCAGGGCCGCGTCGGGATGGCCCGTGACCAGGCGCGTGCCCACGCCCCATCCGGAGATCGCGGCGCCCTGCTCCTTGAGGCTCCCGACCAGGTGCTCGTCCAGCTCGTTGCTGGCGAGGATGCGCGCGTTCTCGAAGCCAGCCTCGTCCAGCATCTTGCGCGCTTCCGAGGAGAGCCAGGCGAGGTCGCCCGAATCCAGGCGCACGCCGAGCATCTCGTGCCCGCGCGCGCGCAGCTCGCGGCCGACCTGGATGGCGTTCCGCACTCCTTCGCGCGTCTCGTAGGTGTCGACGAGGAACGTGCAGTTGTTCGGGAGCGCCTCGGCGTACGCGCGGAAAGCGCCCAGCTCGTCGTCGAAGGCCATCACCCAGCTGTGGCCGTGCGTGCCGCTCACCGGAATGCCGAACAGGCGCCCCGCCATCACGTTGGAGGTGGCGGCGCAGCCGCCCACCCACGCCGCCCGGCTCGCCGCAAGGCCACCGTCGAATCCTTGCGCCCGGCGAAGCCCGAACTCCAGCACGGGGTCGCCGCGCGCCGCCAGCACGACGCGCGCCGCCTTGGTGGCGATGAGGGACTGGAAATTGATCAGGTCGAGCAGCGGCGTCTCGAGAAGCTGCGCGTGCACGATGGGGCCGGTGACGCGCACCAACGGCTCCAGCGGGAACACGACGGTGCCTTCCGGCACCGCATCGACGTCGCAGGCCAGCTTCATCGACGCGAGGTGATCGAGGAACGCCGCGTCGAACAGCTTCTCTCCGTCGCTCCCGCGCACCTCGGCGAGCCACGCCAGGTCCTCCGGCGCGAAGCGCAGCGATTCGATGAGGTCGATCGCGTACTCGAGCCCGCAGGCGATGGTGAACCCGCCGTCGAACGGATTTCGCCGGAAGAAGAGGTGGAAGGCGGCCTGCAGCTCCTCGACGCCCGACTTCCAGTACGCGTACGCCATGGTGAGCTGGTAGAGGTCGGTGAGCAGGGCCAGGGATGGCCGATACAGCTCGGTCGGGATGCGCACGGCTGGAGTGTACGACGGCCGGGTCTTGCTAGGCGTGCGCCGCGATGGGCGGGCGCTTCTGGGCGCGCTCGGCGGCGAGCTTCTCCAACCCCCAGAGCGCGACGAACCCGAGTTGCACGAACCCGTTGATCAGGTATGCAGGCGAGATCCGGCGGCGCACCCCGGCGTAGTAGAAGTCGAACGCGGCGAAGGTCGCTGCCATCCGTATCGCGAGCGCGCGCACGTCGCGGCGGACCCGGCCGCCGCGGCGGCCAGCCGCGATCAGATGGATGCCCACGTTCAGCCAGCATGCCCCGACGCCCTTGGTGAGCCACTCCTCCGGCTTGGGCCCCGTCACGGTTTCGAACGACCGGAGATGCACCAGCGGCCACGCTCCAAACGCCGCGTAGTACGCGCCTTGGGCGAGCGCCAGCCTCGACCAGGCGGGCAGCCGCTCGACCGGCGGCTCGAGGACCTCCTCCTCGCGCAACCGGACTGCGTCGCGCCGCTCGCGCGAGGCGGACACCAGCCCGAAGAACCGCCTCCCGCGGGGCGCGTCCGAAAGGCGTGGCTCCATGCTTCGCAAGTTACGCATCGCGGCGGGTAGCTCGTCCGTGGCGCCCCGTAGCCGGGCGCTCGCCGGAGCGCGCGCGCATCGCGCGCTCTAGGTTTCTGCGGAGCGCCAATGGACCGCGTCAAGCCCAGCATCAGACCCGGTGCTCCG
>JBJMQJ010000398.1:0-8091 GCA_045802765.1 Myxococcales bacterium | reverse complement strand
TGATGGCCTGCTCGTATGCCTGGATGGCGTCCATGTCGAGGTGGATCAGATCCTGCACTGCCTTGATCGGGGTCACGGGGTGGTCTCCTTTCGCAGCGGGAGCGAAAGCTGCACGCCGCCGCATGCTTCCGCGTCCCCTGTCCACCGGATGCCCCGTGCCCGCCGCGGGATTAGGATCCGCCGCCGGACGCAAGACCGGACGCACTCCGTGGAATCCACCGACGGGTTACGCTCGGCGCGCCCGCTTCTCGTTCCAAGCGTCGCGGGCCGCCTGCTGCTCGCGCTTGCTCAGCTTCGCCTGATGGACGTCGCAGATGTAGCCGAAACGCGGTCCGCGCGACCGGTTCTTGCACGCGTTCACGCGGCAGCGCATGTCGAGCTTTTGCCGCCCCCGCCTCCCCAGTACGACTCCGGAACCGAGCTGTCGCCGCGCGCGCGTGGCGATCTCGCCGGCGAGCTGATCCACGAAACGGTCGAGAAGCGTCGATAACCGATGATTGGCAGCCACCCATCCCCCTCGGCTCAGAATCGAGCCATGGTGGCTGGATTTCTAGCCTCGTTTGCTTCACGGGTCCAGCGGGCGATTCGGGCGGTCACTACATTCGCCAGTCACATCGCGGGGATGGCGCGCGCGCGGCGTTTTCTTGTCGGGGCTCGCCGCTCGGCTATCGTCGGGAAGGAGGTGCGCGAATGGCAATGCGGCTGTTCTTCGTCCTGGTCACGGTGGCGGGATCCGGATACCTGCTGTTCACCGATCGCGGCGATCGCAAAGTCACCATCGCCGCCTTGGCGGCCTCCTCGTTCGGGCTGCTGCTGCAGCTGAACGTGATCTCGCTGCACATGCGCTACGCGCGGACGGTGGTGTGGGCGGCGATCGCCGTCTGCGCCGCGATGGTGTGGATGCGCGAAAATTCGAAGACGCCCTCAACGGTGGCCGCGGGGATGGTATTCGTCTCGGCCCTGACCGTCGCGCTCTCGCTCCGGGTCTTGCACTAGCTCCGCGGACGCCCTCGGCTCCTATCGCGCCTTGACCGCCGGTCCCTTCACATCAGCTCGGCGATGACCGCCCGGGCATTATCGGCCGAGACTTCCAGCGGCCGGTGCGAAAGCGATCCGCCCTCGGCCAGCACGGGTTCCAGCTCGTCCAGCGAGGGCGCGTCCTCGTTCCGGTAGAACAGCCCGATGGGGATTTCGTCTCCCCACAGGCCGCCCTTCTCGATGGCCGCGTGGAAGTCGGACGGATCGTGGCCCATGTCCGTAAGCTTCCGCGTGCGCTGCTTGAAGAACTCGTGCGTGTTCTCCTTGTTGTAGGTCACGCAGGGGCTGAACACGTCGACGAAGGCGAAGCCCTTGTGCTCGATGGCGCCCTTGATCAGCTCGATGAGGTGCTTCTGCTGGCCCGAGAAGCCGCGGGCGACGTAGGTCGCGCCGCAGACGATGGCCAGCGGGATGGCGTTGATCGGGTTCTCGACGCTGCCGTGCGGCGTCGACTTCGTCTTCATCCCCTTGCGGCTGGTGGGCGAGACCTGGCCGGTGGTGAGGCCGTAGATCTGGTTGTCCATTACGATGTAGGTGAGGTCGAGGTTGCGGCGCATCGCGTGCACGAAGTGGTTCCCGCCGATGCCGAACCCATCGCCGTCGCCGCCCGTCACCACCACCTTGAGCTCGTGGTTGCCGAGCTGCGCGCCGCTCGCGACCGCGAGCGCCCGCCCATGCAGCGTGTGCATGCCGTAGGTGTTGATGTAACCGGGCAGGTTCGACGAGCAGCCGATCC
Organism: Myxococcales bacterium; assembly: GCA_045802765.1. GTDB lineage: Bacteria > Myxococcota > Myxococcia > Myxococcales > 40CM-4-68-19 > VBKO01. Next base: position 6,317 of record JBJMQJ010000398.1, on the reverse strand, counting down.
CGCTGATGGTCAGCACCTCGTGGGGACGCAGGCCCAGCTCGGACACCGCCGACTTGAGCGCGTTGAGCACGCCGAAGTCGCCGCAGCCCGGGCACCAATCGGGATCGGCCTTCCCCTTGAACTCCTTGATCGGCAGCGGCGCGCGCCTGGGCCGCTTGACCAGCGCGGTCGTCGTGTCGGTGATCGCCGGTTCAGCCATTACGGCCTCCTACCGCATTTGGGGGACACCATAAGAACATGGTGTCCCCTCCGTATGAAAACATGGTGTCCCCTCCGTTAGAAACATGGTGTCCCCTCCTCTAAACGCGGATCTCGTGGACTGGGACATATTTCTTCGTCTTGCCCGCGAGCACCTTGCGCACGCCGTCCACCACGTGGTGGGGCAGGAAGGGCTCGCCGTCGTATTTGCGGATGTGGGCGTCGGCGACGACGCCCGTCTCGGAACGCAGGTAGCGCGCGAACTGGCCGCTGTAGTTGTTCTCGACGATGACGATCTTCCGCGCCTTGCCCAGCGCCTCTTGGATGGCGTCGACGTGGAGCGGGACCATCCATTTCACCTGGAGGTGATTGGCGCGGATCCCCTCCCGCCCGAGCTTCTCCACCGCCTCGTCGATCACTCCCCAGGTGGAGCCCCAGCCGACCAGCGTCACCTCGGCGTCCTGCGCGCCGGAAAGCCGCGGCGGATCGATCAGCGCCAGCGCGGCGTCCATCTTCCGCTGCCTGCGCTCCATCATCGCCTGGCGCTTGTGCGGGTCGGTGAACTCGTCGCTGATGAGGACGCCGCGCTCGTCGTGCTCGTCGGTCGCCACCACGTGCGCATGCCCCGGAGTCCCGGGGAGCGCCCGCGGCGCGACGCCGCTGGTGGTCTCCCGGTACCGCGCGTACTCCTCGCCGGAAAGCCCGGGCGTTCCGTCGAGGCCGATCACTTCGCCGCGGTCGCGCGGCGGGTTGAAGTTCAGCTCGGCGGGGTCGAGGCTGCTGAATCCTTCCGACTCGAGCAGGTCGGCGAGGACGATGCCGGGGCACTGGAAGCGGTCGGCGAGGTTGAAGATCTGCGGGATTACGTGGAAGCAGTCGGCGATGCTGAGCGGCGCCGCGATGAGGCGCGGGTAGTCTCCCTGACCGGCGCCCAGCACCTGCCACAAGTCGCCCTGCTCGGTCTTGGTTGGAACGCCCGTCGCCGGCCCCGCCCGCTGCACGTCGATGCACACCACGGGGATTTCCATCATCGCCGCCGCGCCGAGCGCTTCGGTCATCAGGGCGAAGCCGCCGCCCGAGGTGGCGCACATGGCGCGGCAGCCGGTGTGCGCGGCGCCGATGGCCATGTTGATGACGCCGATCTCGTCCTCGACCTGCCGCACCATGATGCCCAGCTGCCGGGCGTGCCGCGCCATCCACATCAAGACGCCCGTCGAGGGGCTCATCGGATATGCGCAGTAGAACTTCACCCCGGCCGCGACGCCTCCCATCGCCAGGCACTCGTTGCCCGTAGCGACCGCCAGGGGCCTCTTCGTGTCGGGAAGCGCGAACGGATACGGGCGGAAATGCGCTCCCGCGTACTGGTAACCTTTGCGCGCCACGGCGACGTTCTCGGCCACGACCTCGTCGCCCTTCCGCTGGAACTGCTCCGCCAGCATCTGCTCGAACGGCGCGCACTCCACGCCCACCAGGCGCAGGACGGCCGCGACCGCCGCCGTGTTGTAGTGGAGCGGGCTCTTCGCCAGGTCCGACAGCGGCAGCGGGCAGAGCTGCACTCCCTCCGCCGCGCCGTCCGGCTTCACCTTGTCCTGGTCGAAGAGGACCGCCGAGCCCGGGCGCATCCGCCGGACGTGGCGGTCCATCGTGTCCTGGTTGAGCGGGATGAGCATGTCCAGCTCGTCGCCCATGCAGCGCACCGGCGCCTCGCCAGTCCGGATGGTCAGGAAGGTGTGCCCGCCCCGGATGATCGACTGGTAGGCGTTGTAGGCGTTGATGTGCAGCCCACGCCGCACGAACAGCTTCGCGAGAAGGCTGCCGGGCGTGGCGACGCCCTGGCCGGCCGCCCCGCCGATTCCGACCGAGAAATCCTGCTGCGCCATGACTGCCGCCGATCGGCGGCGCGACTTCGTCCGCCCGCGGAGTTTTGGTGCTTCTAGGCCGCGATGAACGGTCGAGTCACGCCGCGGAGCGTCGTGCCTGGCCGCTCGGCGGCGAGCGCTCGCACCTAAGCTCCCCCCGTAGAGGATCGCGCCCGGCCAAAGGCGACGAACCAGTCGAGGGAGCGGGGATTCGCCATCGCATCGCGGTTCGCCGCCTTGTCGACGGGATGCCCGAGCAGGATCTTCCGGACCGGCACTTCCATCTTCTTGCCCGAGAGCGTGCGCGGCACCTCGGGGATGGCGAACGCGTCGTCCGGGACGTGCCGCGGCGACAGCCTGGCGCGGATCGAGTCGAACAGTCGCGCGCGGAGCGCGGGCGGCACCGTGCTTCCACCGCCTTGCAGGACCACGAACAGCGCGAGGAAGGAAGGACGGCCCAGGTATTCGAGATCGATGACCAGCGAGTCCACGATCTCCGGAAACTCCTCCACCACCCGGTAGATCTCGCCGGTCCCCATCCGGACGCCGTGCCGGTTGATCGTCGAATCGGAGCGCCCGTAGATCACGGAGGTGACCGACTCCGGCCGCGAACGCAGCCGCAGCCAGTCTCCGTGGCGCCACAGGCCCGGGTACGTCTCGAAGTAGCTCTCGCGATACCGCTTGCCGCCGCCGTCGCCCCAGAAGTAGAGCGGCATGGAAGGCATCGGCTGCGAAACGACCAGCTCGCCGACCTCGTCGTCGAGCTTGCGGCCCTCCTCGTCCAGCGCCGCCACCGCGACTCCCAGGCCACGGCACTGCATCTCTCCCTCGTAGACGGGCAAGGTCGGACAGGAGGTGAGGAATGCCGCGCCCGGGTCCGTGCCGCCGGAGATCGAAGCAAGCAGCACGTCGGGATGGACGTGCTCGTACACCCAGCGGTAGGCCTCCGGCGGAAGCGGCGACCCGGTCGACCCGACCGTGCGCAGCGCGGAGAGGTCCGCCTGCTGGCGCGGCGAGATCGCCGCCTTCATGCACGCGGAGAGGAACGCGGGGCTGGTGCCGAAGAAGGTGGCGCGCTCGCGCGCCGCGAAGCGCCACAGCGAGCCCAGGTCGGGATGGCCGGGGTTCCCGTCGAACTGCAGGATCGTGCAGCCGGCCATCAGCGTCGAGACCCACAGGTTCCACATGATCCAGTTGGTCGACGAGAACCAGAAGAACCGGTCAGCCTCCCCGACGTCGAGGTGCAGGGTGTCCGTCTTGAGGTTTTCGAGGATCGTCCCGCCGTGGCCGTGGACGATGGGCTTCGGCATCCCGCTGGTGCCCGAGGAGTAGACGACCCACAGGGGATGATCGAACGGCACCTCGGTGAACGCGGCGGCAGCCGGCGTCTCGATCGCCTCGGCGAATCGGGTGAACCTGGTGGCGCGCGCTCCCGCGCCGGCGAAAGCGCTCGGCGACGCTTCCGCGTCGAGATGAGGAACGAGGATCACCGCCTCGATGCTGGGGAGCTGGCGGATCAGCTCGCGCACCGTCTCCAGCCGATCGAATGCCTTGCCGCCGTACCGGTATCCATCCGCCGCGAAGAGCACCTTCGGCTCGATCTGCCGGAAGCGATCGAGGACTCCGAGAGGGCCCATGTCCGGCGCGGCGCTCGACCACACCGCTCCGATGCTCGCGCTGGCGAGCACCGCGACCACCGACTCGGGCACGTTCGGCAGGTACGCGGCGACGCGATCGCCGGCGCGGACGCCCATCCGGGTGAGCGTTCGGGCGAGCGCGAACACCTGCGCGGCGAGCTCGCCCCAGGTCAGCTCCGCGCGCGGCCGCGCCTCGGATTCGAAGACCAGCGCCGTCCGGGGCGCCCAGTCCGGCCGCGCCGCGCGCCACAGCGCTTGCTCGGCGTAGTTCAAGGTGGCCCCCTCGAACCAGCGCGCGCCGGGCATCGTGCGGCGGTCGAGCACGCGCCGGTAAGGGCGGTGCGCGACCACGCCGCAGAAATCCCAGATCGACGCCCAGAAATCCTCGATCTCGCTGGTCGACCAGCGCCAGAGCGATTCGTAATCGCCGAAGCGCAGGTCGCGGCGCGCTGCCAGCCAGCGCAGGTACCGCGTGATGCCGGCGCCCTCGATCCGCTCCGACGACGGCGTCCAGAGAGGGTTCATCCCCGACACCTTACTCTCGGACGCCTTGAACGACGGGCTTCGCCGGCCGCTCGTCGACGCAGAGCTGGAAGATGTCGGGCCGCGCGTAGTGCCCGGCGACGTCGAAGTCGTACTTCCCGCGCGCGATCTCGTCCAGGTCCAGCTCGGCGAAGAGGATCGTCTCCTCGTCGAACGCGGGGCCCGCCAGCACCTTGCCGAGCGGGTCGACGATGCAGCTGCCTCCGCGCATGAGCAACGTCTCGGGGGAATCGCCCAGGGCATTGGGGATGTCCGAAGGCAAGTCGCGCCGCCGCAGCACCTGGCAGGCGCTGAGCACGAAGCACCGTCCTTCGAGCGCGACGTGGCGCATGGTCGGCAGCCACGTCTCCCGATCGTCCGCCGTCGGCGCGCAGTAGATCTGCACGCCCTTGGAGTACATCGCCATGCGCAGCATCGGCATGTAGTTCTCCCAGCAGATCACCGCGCCGATCCGGCCGAGCCGCGTGTCGAACACCGACAGCGTCGAGCCGTCGCCGAAGCCCCACACCAGGCGCTCCGCCGCGGTGGGCATCACCTTGCGATGCTTGCCGAGGAACCTGCCGTCGTCCGCGAAGAAGAGGGCCGTGCAATAGAGCGTTCCGCCGTCGCGCTCGATGACGCCTACCACCACGTGCAGGTGATGCTGGCGCGCCATCTTCGCCATGCGGTCGACGTCGGGGCCGGGCACCTCGATGGAGCTGTCGAAGTACCGGCGGAAGTGGTCGCGGCCCTCGCGAGTCCGCCTGCCCACCACGGCGCCGAAGTCGAGCCCTTTCGGATACGCTGAGACGAACGCCTCGGGAAAGACGGCGAGCTCGGCGCCCTGCCGGGCCGCCTGCGAAAGCAAAATCCCCATCTTGTCCAGGGTTCGCGCGGGGTCGAACGCGGCCGGCGCTCCCTGGACTACCGCCGCTCGGACCTTCATCGTTCACCTCCAGCCAGGGGCACCCTACTCCTTGCAAAAGCGCGCGGCAGGAGGGGTCCGGGCGAACTGGATGACGCGATCGGACTTGAAACGGTTTGCCGTTGGCGTTTTACGGGCCGTTCGAGGGGGCCGCTCCGGCGCCGCGAAACAGGCGACCGGCAGGGCCCGTTTCAGGGGGTCGTCCACAGCCGCGCCGCCTTGAGGAGGCCAGAACATGCCAGGCCCAGTCACGCGCAGGGATCTGCTCGCTCAGCTCGGAGTCACCGCCGCCGCCACGCTCGGAGCTTCCGCCGCCGGCATCGGAATCGCCGGAGTGGCCCGCGCGCAGGAGAAGCCCAAGGGCACCATTCCGGACAAGCCGTTCCGCATCGGGCACATGACGTTCTTCACCGGCCCGGGCGCCGTGCTGGGCGAGCCGATGCACAAGGGGAACCTCCTCGCGGCCGACGAGATCAATGCGCAGGGCGGCCTCCTGGGGAAGAGGAAGATCGAGGTCCTCAAGGCCGACGAGGCGGCGGGAACCGACGCGAACGTGAAGGAGATGCGCCGGCTCAAGCTGTCGGAGAAGATCGACATGTTCATGGGGATCACCTCGAGCGGCAACACGCCCGCGCTGGGCCCCGCGGCCGAGGAGCTGAAGCTTCTTACCATCTTCATCGATGGCTGCACCGACTTCCTCTTCGACAAAGCCGTTCCCAATCCGCGCTACGTCTTCCGGGTCACCAACATCCAGTCGGCGGACGGATCCACCTGCGCGCTCGCCGTCGCCCAGACCTGGCCCGACGTCAAGAAGGTGGCCCACATCCACCCGGACTACGCGTACGGCCGGAACTGCTACGACCACTTCAGCATCGTCTCCAAGAAGCTGATTCCGAGGGCGCAGAACGTCTCCGAGGCGTGGCCGAAGCTGTTCTCCACCGACTTCACCTCGCACATCACCAAGACGCTCGCGGCGAAGCCCGACCTGCTGGTGACCTCGGTGTGGGGCGGCGACTACGTGTCCTTCTACAAGCAGGCGCTGCAGCACGGGCTGTTCGACAAGATGAAGGTGGCCACCACGCTTGCACTGGGAGTCGCGCCGCACGCCATCGGCAAGGACCACCCGGAGGGCGTGCTCGCCGGCGTCCACGCGAACTACCACTTCAGCTATCCGCC
>JBJMQJ010000397.1:0-22479 GCA_045802765.1 Myxococcales bacterium | reverse complement strand
CCGAGTAGATCTCCTGGGAAGGCGCGACCGCTCCTCCGGGAGAGTCGACGCGCACCACCACCGCCCGCACGTCCTCGTCGCGCTCGTACTTGCGCAGGAGCTTCACCACCTTGTCCGCATCGATCCCGCGCTCGCCGTCGCCGACCGTCCCCTTGCATTCGACGATCCCGACCCGCGGCCCGGTGCTGGTCGACAGCTCGGCGTCGAGGCCGGAGGTGGTCGTCGACTTCACCGCCGACCAGGCGAGCACCAGGAACCCGAAGAGCACCAGGAACAGGCCCCCGAAGATGACGGCGAGCACCACGGCAGCGCGCTTGTCCACTCCCACTCCTTCGCGAGGGGGCTTTTGACTAGCAGAGCACCCCCGTGAGAACAAGCGAGCGTGTCCTTCCGGCCGGCGCTGCGGGAGCTGGTGCTGCGCGCGCCGGGAGCGCGCGGCGCGGTGTTCTGCGACGGCGAGGGTGAATCCGTCGATCTGGTGGTCGCGGAGCCGCCGCCCGCCGGCTGCCAGGGCCTGAGCGCGTACGACCTGAAGCTCACGGGAGCGCAGGTCGCCTCGGCCTGGCTGCACCTGCACGTCGGCTCGGTCGAGCGCGGCGCGGGTCGCGCGGTGGAGCTGCAGCTCCGCTGCGACAAGGGTTCCCTCCTCTGCCGCGTGCTGCGCGAGGACTACTACCTCGTGCTGCTGCTCGCGCCCGGCAGGACCCCGGCGGCGGCCGCCGCATTCGCGCTGCGCGAGGCGGCGGCGCGCGTGGTGGCCGACCTGTAGGTCCGCGGGCCCTCACTTGAGGTGCTCGCGGGCGAAGCGCACCAGTTGGCGCAGGTCGTTCCGCGAGGAAGAGGCCAGGACGAGCCCGGCCTCGACCTTCGTGTCCGCATCGATGGCGACCACTCCGGCGAAACCGCCGGGCTCTCGCTCGAGCAGCTTCGCGGCCACCGCCGAGCCGCCGCCGACGGCGACGAGGAGCGGCTTGCGCGCGTCGAGGTCGTCGCGCGCGCGCAACGAGCGCAGCGACGCCAGCAGGTCCGCGGCTTGCGTTTCGGCGGGGACGCGGTGCAGCAGCGGACCGCGCGGATTGAGGCCGATCACGGCGATTCCGGAGGCGGAGAGCGCCGCCGCGGGCGAATCGAGCACGGGGCGGACGGGGTCTTCCGCCGCGCGCACCATGAGCGCCACGCGCGGCCGGGCGGGCTCGCGGGGCTTCCACATCCAGCCGGTCAGCTCGGTCGCGTCTGGCCGGGCGACGCGCAGCGAAGCCGGCCGCACCAGCGCATTGCGCCCGACCCCGGGACGCGGGCTGCGCGTCAGTCGCGTGGTGGTCCCGAATCCGGTGCGAAACGCGAAGACGTCCGTGGCGTCGTCCGCCTGCCTCCACCCGAAGAAGAGGCGGTCCCCGGCACGCGTCCATTCCAGCGGGGACTCGCCCTCCGGAGCGGGCTGCAGCGCGCCGCCGGGCGGCTGCGGCAACGGCTGCGCGCGCAGCCCGGGCAGCTCGAGCACGGAGAAGACGGTCTGCCCGTTCGCCTCCTCCGCGACGGCCAGCCGGTGCCCGTCCTCCGTCAGCGCGAATCCTTCCACCGTGCGGCCCGGAGCATAGATGGTCTTGCGCTCGCGCGAAGCGACGGTGACGGCGTCGACGCCGAGCGCCTCCCGGCCCGCGTCGGTGAGGACGTACACGGTGCGGCCGTCCGGGCTCCAGCGCGGCAGCCGGAAGCGCGCCGCGCCTTCGTGCGGGGTGAGCGGCTCGGCGCGGGCGCTGGCGAGATCGACCACCCAGATCGCCTCGTCGCCGGCGCGGCGCGTCTGCGCCAGCAACGACCTGCCGTCCGGCGAGACCGGTCCCACCGCGGCGAGGCCCTGGAGCCCCTCCTCCAGCGCGAGCGGAGCCTGGCGGGCGGGAGCGGAACCCTGCGGCGTCGCGGAGGCAGCAGCGGGAGCGGGCGCGGCTCCGCGCATCGTCGGCGGCGCGGGGACCGCCGTGGCGGGCCGCGAGGGAGTGGTCGGCGCCGCCGGGAAGGGGCTCTGCGGCGCAATGGCGCCGGGCTTCACCTCGGTCACCTTGTGCGCCGTATCCATGGCCACTTGCCGCAGCGAAAGGGCGGCTCCCTCCACCACGCCGTAGAAGAGCTTCTTGCCGTCGCGCGTGAAGCCGCCCAGGAGCTGGTCGCCGGGAGCGGAGTCCAGGTCGACGGGCCGCGCCCCCTGATCGTCGAGCATGAGAAGGCGGCGCCTGCCCTCGCGTAGCGCCACCGCCACGACCAGATGCGGATCGGAGGGCGACCACCGAACGGCGACGATGCCGCCGGGCTCCGCGGTCAGCTGGACCGGATAGCCTCCGTCGAGCGGCATGGCGGCCGCCTGGCGCGACCCGAAGAGCGTGGTCACGAAGGCGAGCTGGCGGCTGTCCTCGGACGGGCGCGCTCCCTCGGCGCTGCCCAGGTTCTCCAGCGCGCGGAGCACTTCCGGGAGCGGCTCATCGGCCGCGGAAGCGGCCAGCGACGCGGCGAGCACGATCAGTGGTACGGATCTCATGGACCCTGTTTACCTGAGCGCCGTCCGCGTGTCCGGATGGGAGAGGTGCGAGTCCTGCGACAGTTGGCGCCTTGACGCGCCGCGCGCCACGCCGCCATGAGAAACGCCATGCGACATAGCGTCCTGCTCCTCGGAACCTTCGCCTTTGCCGCCTGCGTCGCGGAATCGCCGAGGCCGCGTCCGGCCTGGCCTGCCCCGGCCGCCGCCCCTGACCGCTCGCAGGACACCCTGCGAGAGATCGAGCGCCAGCGGCGCTGGGAAGCGGACGCCCTGGCCTCGCGGCCGGCGGCAGACGAGCTGGACGCCGTCCGCGACGGCGACCCCGAGGCCGTCTCCGACACGCGCAAGCGGTTCCGGCGGCTGGTCACCGCCGTCGAGCGCGCCACCTGGATCCGCGAGACCGTGCCCGAGGTGCTTCGCGCGTCGGCGAGTCCGGACCGCCTGCTGGCCGCGTTCGACGCCGCCGGCCGCGACCGGAACGACGCGCTGTCGGCAGCCGACGAAACTGCGCGCGCCCTCGCCACCTCGCCCAGCGGAAACGCGATCTCGCTCGACGAGTTGAAGCGCGCGTTGCAGGTATCGCGCCTCGCCCGGGAGAGCGAGCAGAGGCTGGCGGGAACTCTCGGGCGCGCGGCGCGGCCCGGGCCGAGCGCCGACCCGCTGCAGCGGCTGACCACGGTGCCGATGCCGCCGCAGCCTCCCTTCGTGGAGGCCACGGCGCGCTACCTGGCAGCGCACCGCGGGCAGGACCGCGCGATGGACTCCTGGCCGCCTCAGCTCGCGGAGGAGCGCGGCGAGATCCGCGCCGCCGCCGCGGACCTGCGGGCGCCTCAGCCGGAAGCCGCGGATGCAGGGATGGGCGAGCCGGCGGCGGGCCTGGACGACGAGGACGTCGAACCGATCGTCCCGCGGCTGGACGCGGGGACCGCCGACGCGGGCTCCGCCGCCGCCGCGGGCGGCGGGACGACCGCGCCAGGCGAGGCGGCCAACACGGTCCAGGTCTCCGGAGATCTGCGCAACCTGCTCTCCCGGCGCGGGCCGCCGCTCTCGATTGCGCAGCGGCCCGACGGGCTGACCGCCTTCCGCTACCGCGAGCAGCGGCCGTGCGGCGTCGATCGCTGCGTGGTGACGGTGGACTACCTGTTCGATTCCCGGGGGCGCCTCATGCGCAGCCAGGTGGTGAAACCCTAGGACGAGGAGATTGCACCTCTTCGCCCGCCTACGCCTGGAAGTCGTAGATGGACCCCAGACGGAGGATCCGGGTGAGCTCGTCGAGCGCGGCGAGGCTCTCGCGGTGGAGCAGCGGGTCGCGCAAGTCCTCGCCCGCGACGCGATCCCGGTAGTGCCGCCCCACCCACGCCTCGAGATCGGCGCCGAGATCGTCGTCCCAGAACACCCGCGCCCCGACCGCGGCCCGTTCCTCGGGAGTGAGCACGATGCGCTGGCGCAGGCACGCCGGTCCGCCGCCGTTCTCCATCGAATCGCGCAGGTCGAGGTATCTGACGCCCCGCACGGGCCCGCCGGACGCTACGACCCGCTCGAGGAAGCCCCGCGCCCGCGGCTCTGCGCGCGATTCCTCCGGCGCGAGGACGATCATCGTGCCGTCCGGCAAGCTGAGCAGCTGCGAATTGAACGGGTACGCGGCGACCGCCGCGGCGACGGGGAGCTCGGCCTCGCTCGCGACGTGCGCGGTGAACGACTCGCCGAGCAGCTCCCGCAGGCGAGCCAGCAGCGCCTCGTGCCCGAGGAAGGCCAATTCGTGGAGGAGCAGCACGTTCCCGTTGCCGACCGCGAGCACGTCGGTATGGAACGCCCCCGCATCGATGCCGCGCGGATGCTGCTGAGGGAAGATCGCCCGCGCCGGGTCGACCTGCCCCAGCCGGGCCAGCGCCTCCGACGCCTCGCGCGTCTGGCGCGCCGGGAAGCGCAGCGGCTCGCCGCCGGCGGGCACCGCGCCGCACGCCGCGCGTCCCCAGGCGAAGAGGTGCGCCGCCGGCCGCCCTGGCGCGGTCAACCGGGTGTGGTTCGCGGCGCCCTCGTCCGAGAGCTGCGCCCCCCCAGGCAGGGGATCGTGCACGGCGAAGCGCGCGCCGTCGGCGAAGATGGTCCGCAGCACGCGCGTCGTGGTGTCGGCCTCGAGCACCCGGTGGAACATCGAGGTGAGGTTCGCCGGGACGAGGTGCACGCGCCGGTCGGCGCTGTCCTCTGACGGCACGCAAGTGGCGGCGTTCGCCGTCCACATCGCGGCGGCGCTGGAGCACAGCCGGAGCAGGTGCCCGTCCCCGGCGGCGGCGGCGGCGAGCACCTCCTCGTCGCTGCCGCGGAAACCGAGCTGGCGGAGCGTGCGCATCCGCGGCCGCTCGTGCGGCGGAAGCACCGCCTGCGGAACGCAGAGCGATGCGACCAGGCGCATCTTCGCGAGGCCCTGCAAGGCCGCGCGGCGAGGATTGGCCGGCTGGCCCGCGTGGGTGAGCGAGGCCACGTTGCCGGGCGAGAGGCCCGCGTAATTGTGCGTGGGACCGACGATGCCGTCGAAGTTGATCTCGGGCACGGCCGCGCTTACGGCTACCTCGTTCCGTAGAAGCGGAAGACGACTTCGGCCGCGCACGCGGGCTTCGATTCGCCTTCCACCTCGATGGTGGCGGCGACCAGCGCCTCGACGGCGTTCCCCGCCTGCTTGGCATCCTGCATCTTCATCGCCAGGCGATAGCGTTGGCCTTCCTTGAGCGGCGCGGGGAACCGCACCTTGTTCAGCCCGTAGTTGATCACCATGCCGAAGTTGCGGGGCTCGACCATCTCGAAGAACAGGCCGGCGATGAGCGAAAGCGTGAAGTACCCATGGGCGATGGGCGCCCCGAACGGCGACTCCCGCTTCACCCGCTCGCGGTCGACGTGGATCCACTGGTGATCGCCCGTGGCGTCCGCGAAACGCACGATGTCCTCGTACTTCATCGTGCGCCATTCCGACTTGCCCAGGTCCTTGCCGGCCAGCGCCTCCAGGCCGGCGACTCCGTCGATCACGGTCTTGTTGCCCATGGGCCGGTCCTTTATCACGGCGGGCGCGGGCCGACGACGAGGCTCTGCGCCGCGCGTCCGAACGGGCCGTCGAGGTCAGAGAGAGCGCTGTGGGCGAGGCCGGTGCCGTCGCCGTGGGCCTCGGAGACGATCTGCAGGCCCACCCAGTCGCCGCGCGGCTCGCGCCCGAAGTACACGGTCAGATCCGGGTTCAGGAACGTCCACCGATCCGGGTCCAGCGGCGGGCACACTCCGCTCTCGGCATCGGCCAGGATCAGGACGCGTTCGCACGGCGAGGTCGGCTCGCCCCGGACGAGCGGGAACAGCGGACGCATCCAGGCGTCCATCGGCCCCTTCGACCAGGTGCCGCGCACGATGCGCAGCTCGATCGCCGTGTGATAGGCGACGTCGTGCCGGAAGAAGGAGAACCGGTACGGCGGCAGCGCGTCGGGGGGCGGGAGCGAAGGCGCGGCGGGCGGCTCCGCGAGATCCAGGCGCTGGCGGCGCAGCCGGAGGCCGAGCGCCCGCGCAACCTCGACGCCTCCGGCCGACAGCGACGCCCCGACGCGCTGCGCTTGCTTGCCGGCCCGCACCATCTCCGTCGACACTTCCAGCGGCGCAATCGGCACCGGCCGGAGGAACTCGACCGTCACGCGCACCAGCCGGTACGTGGCCGCGTCGCTCCCGGCCCGCTCGATGGCGCCGGCGAGCAGCGCCGCGGGAGGGCCGCCGTGCTGGTGCTCGTTGCTCCACGGTCCGCGCGTCAGCCCGGTCGCCACGAGCCGCGCACCGTCGCGCACGAAGAAGGCGTCGTCCACGCGCGTACGCTACACCGAAGTGACGCCCGGCTACTTGCCGGTCGAATAGCCGGCGTCTCCGACCGCCTTGTCGAGCTGCTGGCGGGTCGCCTGCTGGTCGTCGTAGGTGACGACGATGACGGTCCGGGCGTAGTCGGCCGAGGCGTTCGAAACGCCTTTCACCGCTCGAACCGCCACCTCGGTCTTGTACGCATCTCCCTTGCTGTGCCAGCCGGCGACCTTGATCGTCTCCGTCTTCTCGGCGGCGAGAGCGGCCGGCGGCACGGAGAGCGCCGCGGCGAGCGCCAGAGCGGTCCCGATCCTCATGCTCCGATCATAATGGTGGGGCCGCCGCGGCGCGCGACCGCCCACCCGGGCCGTGAAGGCGCGCCGCGGCGTCCGCGATATAAGACGAGGCGCCGCCCGGAAGGCGGCGGCTATGCCCAGGCTCGAGACGGGGCTCCGGCGGGCCCGGCAGAAAAGCGGCTACACCCAGGGCGGGCTGGCGGAACGCGCGGGCATCAGCCGGCAGACGCTCAGCATCCTCGAATCGGGCCGGGGCCAGCCTTCGACGGTCGTCGCGCTGCGCCTCGCGCACGTGCTGCGCTGCCGCGTCGAAGAGCTGTTCTGGCTGCGCGAAGAGGGCGGCGAGCTGCGCGCCGAGCTCGTAGGCCCCGGCGACCGCCGGAGCACGCCTTCGAAACGCGCCCTGGTGGGCTCGGTCGCGGGCCGGTGGGTCGCGCATCCGCTGCGGCGCCACGATCCGCTCGGCCTCACCACCGCGGCCGACGCGCTGCTCTCGCGCGCGCCGCGCGACGGCGAGCCGGCGCGCCTGTTCGCGCTACGGCCGGTCGAAGCGCTGCAGTCGAATGTCCTGGTGACCGGTTGCGACCCGGGGCTCGCGGTGCTCGCCGGGCGCGTGGAGGATCGCTGGCCGGGGCAGCGCTTGTGCTGGATCGGCGCTTCGAGCGACGCGGCGCTGCAGACGCTGGCGCGCGGGCAGGCGCACGTCGCCGGGGCGCACCTGTTCGACGAGGAGACGGGCGAATACAACGTCCCGTTCGTCCGCCGGGCATTCCGCGGCCGACCCATGGTCGTGATCACCTTCGCGCGCCTCGAGGAAGGCTTCGCCGTCGCGCGAGGGAACCCGCTGCGCATCCGCAAGCCCGAGGACATCGCGCGCAAGGGTGTCCGATTCGTGAACCGGGAGCAGGGCGCCGGCGCCCGGCGGCTCCTCGACCGGCTGCTGCGCAAGGCGCGCGTGCCTGGGTCGGCCGTGGCGGGCTACGACCGGCTTCTGGGCGGGCACCTGCAGGTCGCCCAAGCGGTGGCGATGGGCGCCGCCGACGCGGGGGTGGTGGCGCGCAGCGCCGCCGTCGCGCACGGCCTCGATTTCGTGCCGCTCTCGGAGGAACGATTCGACCTCGTCTTTCCCAAGGAGTGGAGCGGCGACGCGCGCGCGGGGAGGATCGTCGAGACGCTCGAAGGACGCGCGTTCCGTCGCGAGCTGGGCAGCCTGGGCGGCTACGACACGCGCAGCTCGGGACATCTGGTCTGCGAGCTTTAGCCCTGATCGTCGCGCACGCTTGACATCCTGTCGGTTCCACGCGACAGAACGAGGCCTTGCGAGGAGGCGGGACGTGGATCGGCTGCTCCGCACCTGCACCGCCCTCCTGGTCGCGCTGGCGCTGCCGGCGCGCGCGGCGGGGCCACGCGAGCTGGTCGTCTTCGCCGCCTCTTCGCTGCGCGAGGCCTTCGCTGGGCTGGGCGAGACCTTCGAGCGCCAGCATCCGGGGACGAAGGTGATCTTCGCGCTCGCCGGATCGCAGGAGCTGCGCACCCAGATCGAGCACGGGGCCCCGGCCGACGTGTTCGCTTCCGCGGACTGGAGGCACATGCGGGCGCTCATGGCCGCCCAGCTCGTCGCATCGCCGCGGACGTTCGCCCGGAACGAACCGGTGCTGGTCGTGCCGCGCGACAACCCCGCGGGGCTGCGGACGCTCGCCGATCTGCCTCGCGCCAGGCGCATCGTGGTCGGGGCCCCGGAGGTGCCCATCGGCGCGTACACCGTACGCATCCTCGACGCCGCTTCGCGGCGGTACGGCGGCGGCTTCCGCTCCTCGGTGGAGGCGCGCGTCGTCTCCCGCGAGCTGAACGTCCGCCAGGTGCTCTCGAAGGTGGCGCTGGGCGAGGCAGACGCCGCGGTGGTCTACCGGACCGACGCGCGCAACCCAGGTCCGGCGGTGGAGGTCATCCCCATCCCGCCGGAGCTGAACGTCCTTGCCGAATACCCCGTGGCCGTGATCGAGAACGCGAAGGAGCCTTCGCTGGCGCGGCAGTTCGTCGATCTTCTGCTCTCCTCCGAAGGGCAGGCAACGCTGGCGCGCTTCGGCTTCCAGCCCGGAACGCGCGGTTGAGCTTCCGCCGCGCGAACGCATGGAGCGCCGTGCAGGCCTGCGCCTCGGCGCTCCTGGTCGCCTTCCTGCTGCTGCCGGTCGCGGCGATGGTCCTCACCTTGCGGTGGTCGGAGCTCCTCGCGGGCCTCCGTCACCCGCTCCTCCTTCCCGCGCTGAGGCTGTCGCTCCTCACGACGGCAACCAGTCTCGCGCTCGTCGTGGCTCTCGGGTCGTTGCTCGCCTGGCGCATCGCGCGCAACCCCGGACGCGCGTCGCGGTGGATGGAGGCGATCACCCAGCTTCCCGCCGTCATCCCTCCGGCGGTCGCCGGAGTCGGCCTCCTCTTGGCGTTCGGGCGCCGCGGCCTGTTCGGAGGGTGGCTTTCCGCTCATGGCCTCGCGCCGGCGTTCACTACCTCAGCGGTGGTCATGGCCGAGGCGTTCGTCTCCGCGCCGTTCTTCGTGCAAGCCGCCATCGCCGCATTCCGGCGCGTCGACGAGAACCTGCTGGTGGTCGCGCGGACGCTCGGCGCATCGCCATTCCGCACCTTCCTGCGCGTCGGGTTGCCGCTCGCCCGACCGGGCCTGGTGGCGGGAGCCGCGATGAGCTGGGCCCGGTCCCTCGGGGAGTTCGGCGCCACGCTGCTGTTCGCCGGCAACCTGACCGGCCGCACGCAGACGCTTCCCCTGGCGGTGTACACGGCGATGGAATCCGACTTGCGCGCCGCGCAAGCGCTGTCGCTGGTGATGGTCGCGGTCGCCTTCGCGCTCCTCTTCGTCCTGCGCCGCACCGCACCGGGCGCGGCGCTTCCCGCGCCCGAGGCACGCGGTGCTTGAGGCGCGCGTCGCCCGCCGGCTCGGGGCGCTCGAGCTGGCCATCGACCTGTCCCTCGACCGCGAGACGGTGCTCGTCGCCGGGCCGAACGGCGCGGGAAAATCGACGCTGCTGCGGCTCCTGCTCGGCGTGCTGCGGCCCGACGCCGGCCGGATTGCCGTGGACGGCGCCGTGCTCTTCGACGGCGAGGAGGCGATCGACGTCCCCGCCGAGGAACGCCGGCTCGCCTATGTGCCGCAGGACTACGCCCTCTTTCCGCACCTGGACGTGCTCGGCAACGCAACCTTCGGGCTCACCGCCCTGGATCGGGCCGAGCGCGTCCGCCGGGCGACGGCTTGGCTCGAGCGGCTCGGAGCAGGACACCTCCTGGGCAGGTTTCCTTCGGCGCTGTCCGGAGGGGAGCGGCAGCGGGTCGCACTGGCACGCGCGCTGGCCCGTACGCCCCGCGCGCTGCTCCTCGACGAACCCTTCGCCTCGCTGGACCCGATCGCGCGTCGGCAGCTCCGCGCCTCCCTGGCGGGTTGGCTGCGCGAGTGGCGGTTGCCGGCGCTGATCGTCTCCCACGATCCGGCCGATGCGGTGCTCGCCGACCGCATCGCCGTGGTCGAGGCCGGCCGCGTCGTCCAGCAAGGCACCCTGGGCGAGCTCCGCCGCGCCCCCGCCTCCGATTTCGTCGCCGGGCTGACCGGGACGGCGCCTCCCGCGGTGCCGGAACCCGTTCCGTGACGGGCGGCGGTCAGCGCTTCCGCGCCGTCGCGCCGCCGCGCGTGGCTTCGCGCAAGAGGTGGCTGTCTTCGGCGGACAGGTCCAGCCCGTAGACCTGCTCGAGCGCGTGGATCCGGGAGAGCGTCTCCTGCGAGAACGGAGGCTTTCCCGCGAAGGCATGCAGGACGATCCCCTCCAGCAGGTCGCCCAGAGTGAGATCCAGCGTCCCCGCCAGGGCCTTCAAGACGAGCAGGATGCGCTTCTCGATCCGCACGCCCGTCTGCACGCGGGTGACGATCCGGCGCCGGTCTGCGGGGCCTCCCTTCGGCGCCATTCTCAGGGCTCCCGCGGCGGGACGCCCGGCTCGGGCAGCATGAACACCTGCCTCGCCCTCGTCGAGCGCGTGATCGCGCCCAGATCGTAGTACCGCGAGAAAGCGCCGCGCTTCGAGTCGAGCAGCTCCGGGTGGGTGCGCAGGAACTCGGCGGAGCTGCCGAACGACGACCCGTGGGCGCGCTCGTTGATCAACGCCAGATAAGCCCAGGTGACGGTCTCGTGGTACCGATCCGGCACGCCGTTCGCCGCGGCGAAGCGGCGGAGCGCGCTGCGGAACCGCACGGCGGCCTCGCCGAAATCCGGATGCCTGGTCAAGTAGAGGAAGCCCGCCCGGATGTGCTCCGCGTGCGCGAACGCGGCCGCGGGCAGGCGCGCCGACTCGAGTCCGGAGAGGAGGGCGTCGTCGTCAAGGGAGGCGGCGTGGCTCATTGGTACATTGGTACCAAGTTACCAGAGACGTGTCAAGACGCCTGTGCGCTGGAGGTGGGTAGGCGCGTATCGCAGCCGCACGGTCTCCGTCCCCTGCGCGTTCACCATTGCCTGGGGGTCCGGGGCTCCCCAGATCGTCCGCATGCCGCTCCTGCTGCTCGTCGAGGACAACGCCGACCACGCGCGGGATGTACGCGACCCGACGACATCGCCGCGGACGTGGTGTGTCCGACACCGTGCGAACCCGCGGACCTGATGCGCGTCGTCCGCGCGATCCTCGACCGGGTCCAGCCGCACTGACCGGCGCGAATCTCACCGCCCTCCGGGCGACGTCGCAGGCACGGCGGCATGCGACGCGCCGCCGTGCCCGGCCAGCTCGCACTTGCGGCGGAGCTCCACCACGGTGCGCCACGCCGTCTTCCGATCGACGTTCGCGTCCAGGACGGCATTGCGATAGTGGACGACCTCCAGGCCGAGGACGAGCACCATCAGCACCAGGGCGGTCTCGAAAACGGTACGCTTCACGCGCGTTCCCTCCTGTCCGATACTGCACGCCCTCCGGGAGCCCTCGTAAGCTTGGTTACCGATCGGGTACGGCGGGAAGATCGGATCGCACGCATCTTTCAATGCGTGACGTTCGGCAGGATGAACGTTGTAGGATGGCGGCGTGGCCATCGATCCCGACGGCGCGGACCTGCAGCGGTTCGGCGAGGGCGGCGCTGGACCATTGGTCATCGTGCAGCTCTTGCGCTTCGCGGAGGGCGGCCGGGATCGGTTTCTCGACTACTCGGCGAAGGCGCACCGGTTCCTCGCGCGGGTCGGCGCGCAGGTGCTCTACGGCGGCGAGTGCGACGACGCTCTGCTCGCGCCCGACGGCAAGTGGGACGCCGTGATCCTGGTCCGCTACCCGAGCCGGAGCGCATATCTCGAGTTGCTCGCCGATCCGGCCTACCAGGAGATCGCGCCCCTGCGCCGCTCCGCGCTGAGCGAAGCGGTGCTCTTGCCGATGAACGACTGGCCGTCGAGGTGATTGCGCTCGCCTGCCCCGCGGCCTCTCGGGGGCATTCCCGCTGCTCGCCTTTGCAGGACCGAGTGGGCACCATTCCCGCCCGTCCCGCTGCAAAGAGAGAGCCGCATGAGAATCGCCGCCGCCGTCTCGGCCAGCCTCGCCGTCATCGCGGTTTCCGCCTGCGCTCCAGTCGACACGAGCGCGGACGGAGTCGCGGTCGCGCCGGACGCCGGGCCGGTCTGGACGGGGGCCGACGGTGGCGACGGAGGCTCGGGCGCCGGCGGGGCGCCGTCGGTGGATGGCGGCGCTGCGGACGGCGGCGAGCGGGACGCGGGCGCACCGGATGCCGGCCCGGCCGATGCCGGCGCCGCGGGTGGGACGGCGGGCGCTTGCGACGGCATCGTGCCCGCGCAAAACCCGACCGGACGATCGGTGCAGATCGCCCATGGCGCGGGACAGGTGTGCTTCAACTTCACCTCCGATCAGCAGGGCACCGTTGCCGGAGAGTCGCATGCGGGCAACTCGACGCCGCGCTGGCAGCTCTGGTCGGCGGAGGGAAAGCAGTCCGGCTCGTGCAGCGCCGACTTCGGCTTCTTCGGGCAGCCGAGCGGGTTCTCGGGCACCGCGCGCGAGTCGTCCTCCACGTCGTACGTGCGGTGGTCGGCATCCTGCGCCGAGCAGAAGCGCGTGCTGCTGGGTGGCTCCGGGTGCCGCGGTCAGGCCTTCTTCGCCGTCGGAGGGGGCAACCTCGTCCTGGGAGGATGCGGCGGCGGCGCGCTGACGGCCAGCCGATTCGACCGCGACGGAAACCTGGTCGCCAGCCACGCCGTCGCGGACAAGCTCCTCGAGGCGGCGGGGCTCGTCGATGCGCAAGGGCGCGCGCTGGTCGTGGCCTGGCCTGGAAATGCGCTCGGCTTCAAGTCACGCTTCGTCGGTCGTTGGCTGGACGCGTCGCTCGCTCCGACGACGGATTGGTTCGAGTTGCCCGGCAGCGGCGATTCGGCGTTCCTGCGGCCGCTCATCGGCGGCGGCGGAGCGATGCAAGCCTCGAGCTCTTGGGTGGCGGTGATCGGCAGCGGCGAGGCGGGGTGGCATGGGCCGCCCGCGTGGTTGCAATCGCATCCGCTCCACGACGTGATCGTCATCCGGCAGGGCCGGGGTTATGCCCTGGTGCCGAAGTTCGGCGCTTCGGGCGCGCGCGACGAGCTCCAGCTGTTCACCGCCTCGGGAGAGCAGTGCGGAGCGGGCAAGTTCGACGCCGAGGGGCTGGCTCTCGGCCTCGACGGAACCGTGATCGGCAGCAGCGGTCAGGGCGGTTGCACGATGACGTGGTGGCCGGGCGTCCTCCGCTAGAGCGCGCCGTCATCGCGCCGCGCCGCCGAAGCGAAGCACGAGGCCAGCGCTCACCTCCTGGAACTCGGGCGCGCGCTGCGCCGATACGTCGAAGAGGGCCTCCAATCCGCCCGCGACGCGCCAACCGATCCGCGCATGGCCATTGAACGACGGACCACCCGAGGACTGGCCCGGATACCGATTCAGCCCGCGCTGATCGGAGGAGAGCGGGAACGCCGGCGCCGACGCCTCCTCGAACGCGTCGTACCCAGGCTCCGCCGCCACCTCCCAGCGGAAGCGCTCTCCACCCCACCATTTCACCGCGAGCCCGGCGTGCACGAATCGCTGCGGGCTGAAGTAGCCGCCGTGGCCGACCGTGAAGAATCGCAGGTTGCGGTCATACCCGGCCAGCGCGAGCGTCGGTCCTGCCAGCAACCGCCCGAACGCGCCCCTGTACAGCTCCAGGTCGATGCCGCCGCCGGCGGCGGCGCGCAGGTTGTCCGCGACCTGGTAGCCGATGAGGCGGTGCAGCTCGCCGTAGCCGTACCAGGTCAACAGACCGGTCGCGAGCGACAGATCGAGACGGCCGCCGTCCATCAGGACGCCGCCCCAGGTGCGCCGGGTCGCCGGGTCCGTCGCGCCCGCGTACGAGAGCAGGCTTTCCCGGACGCTCCGGCGCGACAGCTCGGCGCCGGCCACCAAGGGACCGAAGCTGTCGCGCGCGCGGATTCCCCCGGTCCAGGAGAGCAGGCGGAAACCGAGCGGAGTCGTCCCGGCGAATGCCGCGATATGACGCTCCTCGTACGTCAGCAGCAGCTCGGTCCCGATCGCCTGCTGACCCGACCGCGCCGGTCCGGCGGTGCCGAATCTCGACGCCGCGCTGCTCACCGGCGCGCCCGCGTCCAGCTCGACCTCGCTGACGCGCAGCGCTGCGCGGCCGCGATAGGCGATCGGCATCTCGAATCCGAGCGACTGGCGCAGCTCGGTCAGCGCGCTCAGGCCGGGCTCGCCGTTGCGCAGCCGTGCTTCTCCGCCAGCCGACACGCCGGCCCGATGGCGATCCCGGATCCGGTCCATCTCCCTCTCGATGTGCGCGCGCGTTCTGTCCTGCGCGCCCCCGGGGCCGGCGGCGAGCCGCGGCTCGCCCGCGCCGAGCGGAGCAGTCGCGGAGCCCCCGGGCGAATCCAGCGCGCCGCCCGGCCGCGAGATCGGCGCCGGACCGACCAGCGCAAGCGCCGCCTGCAGGGTTCGCATCGCGGACGCGTCGTCCCCCTGCTGCGTCGCGATGCGCGCCGCGAGCAGGTGCGCGCGCGGATCTCCCGGATGGCGGCGCTCGACGTCGGCGGCCAACTGGCGCGCTTCGTCCAGGTTCCCGAGAGCCAGCGCGGTATCGACGGTTCCCCGGAGCGCCTCCAGATCGCCAGGCGCCGCCGAAAGGACGGCGCGGAAGAGCGCGTGGGCGCGCGCCGGGTCGGTACGCTCGAGAAGCCGCGCGCGGGCGGCGATCACCCGTGGGTCTCCTGAAGAGCTTCGCTCGACGGCATCGAGCGCCCGTGCCGCGGCGCGGTCGTCGCCCGCTTCCCGGCTCCGATCGGCGACGCGCACGGCATGCACCACGCGCACCTCGGCGAGCGAACGGCGCTCGGCCGCCGTGAGCGATGGATCGCGCTCGAGACCGGCGATGATGCGTCCCACCGCCTCGTCGTCCCCGGCCTCGAGCAGCGTCGTCGCGAGCTCGAGCTGGGCGCCGCGAGTCGCGCCGGGGGCCTTGGCCATCGCCGATCGCATCAGCGCCAGCGCGCGCTGGTTGTCGCCAAGCTTGGACCAGGCGACCGCGACGTGCGCGGCCAGCTCCGGCTCCTGCGCGACGGAGCGCTCGAGCGCGGCCAGCCGCTGCACCACCGCGGCTCGCTCGCCGCGGCGCGCGGCGTCGATCAGCCGCGGGATCTCGACCTGCACCTCCAGCCTGCGGCGGAGCGCGACGACGGACGGATCGCGCGGCGGCGGCAGCCTGGCCAGGACGGCGAGCGCTCCGCTCGCATCTCCCAGCGCCGCGAGCAGGCGCGCGTCGACGACCAGCGCCTCGGGCAGCGAAGGGGCGAGCTTGAGCAGCTCGACCACGACCGGCCGGGCCTCTTCCGGCGACCCCGTCTCGAGGAGGACGTTCGCCAGATCATGCAGCACCCACAGGTTCGACGCGTCCTCCTTGCGCGCGCCGAGGAGCTGCGAGCGCGCGCCGGCGAGGTTGCCGGATTCCCTGCTCCGCGCCGCGGCGGCGCGGAGGATCTCCGAGCGCAGCCATCCAGGACGGAACGCCTTCTGCGCATCGACGCGCAGCAGCCGGTCGTTGACCGGCGCGGCCTCCTCGTAGCGTTGGTCCTGCACCAGGATGGTGGCCAGGGCGCGCAGCGCATCGGGCTGGTCGGGAACGGCGGCGAGCACGTCGCGGTAGTGACCTTCCGCCTTCCGGCGCTGCTTGCGCGAAGCGTAGAGGTCCGCCAGCGCGAGGTCGGCATGCCAGCGGTCTCGCGCCGGGGCGCGGCCGAGCGACTCGAGGAGCTTCGCCTCGGCTTCGTCGTCGCGGCCTGCGTCGCGCGCCGCCCGTGCTTTCTCCAGCGATCCCCAGAACGCCGCGCTCTGGAGCGGCTGCTCCCAGACGTCCCGCCGCTGCGGCGCGAAGCGGCGCGCCCGCTCGAGCAGCTCTTGCGCCCGCGCGAAATCCTGCTCCTGCAACGCCGCCACTCCCTGCCGCGTGGCGACGAGCGCCAGACCGAGCCGCGCGTCGGGGTCGTCGCCGGCCGCCTGGAACAGCTCCTCGGCCGCGCGCAGGTCGCCGCGCTCGAGCGCGGCGAACCCTGCCTTGCGCGTGTGCAGCGCACGGCGCTCGGCGATGAGGGCGAGACCGCGGCGCGCCTCCGGATCGTCGCCCAAGGCGCGGAACCGCTCCTCGGCGGCGCGCAGATCGCCGCGCTCGAGCGCGGCGAACGCGTCCCGGAGCGATCCCGACTTGCGGCTGCGATCGATGCGCCGGGCGATCTCTGCGTCGCCGGGGTGGGCGCGCGCGTAGGCGCGCAGGAGAGGGACGTCGGCCTCGGTCCCCGGCAGCCACAGGAGCGCCTGTCGCCAGCTCGCCGCCGCCTCCTTGCCGACGGTGGGATCGCGTGCGAGCGCGGCGAGCAGCTCGATCCCTTCGCGCCTCGCCTCCTCGCGATACGTGAGCAGCTTGCCCAAGGCGAAGCGGAACCGCGGCTCACCGGGCGCCCTGCGGACCACGCGGCGGAGCCCGTCGCGGGCCTGTTCCCAGCCGCCGGGCGTCCCACCGACGGTCTGGTAGTACTCGAGCGCGAGATCGCCGGGCGGTCCCGCCTCGCCGAACAGCTCCCGGTACTTCGCCGCGCCCTCCGACGGCCGGTCCTCGTGCACCAGCTTGCGCGCCTGCGCGAGCAGCGCGCCGTATCGAGGCCCCACCTCGATCTCGCGGCGCAACACGGGAACGTCGGGATGCCCCGGGCTCACCTTCTCGATCCGCGCCAGCAAATCGCGCGCCTGCTGGACCCGCCCTGCCCGCGCGTGGAACCCTCCCAGGGCGGTGAGCGCCTCCGGGTTGTCGGGCGCCGCCTCGAGCACCTGCTTCCAGGCCTCCTCCGCCTTGTCGGACCGCGCGCGCGCCTGCCAGTACCACGCGTTGCGGACCAGCCGCGCCACCAGCGCCGGATCGTCGGGCGGGTCCGCCCGGGCGCCGTGGAGGAGCGCCGCGGCGGCGATCAGGGCGGCGATCAGCGCGCGCGGCCGAGGCATCGCGTCTCCCATGCGGTGAGAAGGGCGCCGTCGGCGCCGAAGCGGAAGCGCCCGTCGACGAATCCACGCCCGAAGAGCGCCAGGTTCTGATCGTAGTAGGCGGGCGGCTCGCCGTAGAGATCGTTCCTCATCGCCGCGGAGAGGCGCTGCTCGAGCGCGCGCCCCGCCACCTCGTCGTTCCGCGCGCGCGCCAGAGGGAGCAGCGCGGCGGCGAATCCGGGCGGCGCGTCCCCCCGGACGTGCAGCGAGAGCGTGTCGATCCGCTCGGGAATGCGGCCGCTGCGGGACACTTGATCGAGGAGTCCCCCGAGCGCGCGGGCGAGCGTGTCGCGCGCCGGGTCGTCTTCCGCAAGCATGCCGGCCCACAGGTAGGCCCGGATCGCGTCGTAGCTGCCGGCCGGCCCATGCACGGGATCGGGCGCGAATCCGCGCCGCGACCGGTACAGGACCCAATCGGCGACGACGCCGGAAGGGGCCGTCTCGCGCAGCACCCGCGCGCTGCTGGCGAGGATCCCCGCCCACGGTCCGGGGACGCGCGCGGAGCGGAAGCGTCGCAGGAGCTGCAGCGGCTGGTAGCTCGGGTTGAGCCGGAATGCGCGCCCGCCCTCCAGCGCGAACCCGCCGGGCCCGGGGAGGAGCATCGGCCCGAGCCCCGGCAAGTCGGCGACTTCCCTCGCGACGACGTTCCCCAGCATGCGCCGGGCCAGCTCGTCGTACTCCGGCGCGGACCACAGCCGGCCAGCTTCGAGCAATGCGTACGCCATCCACAGATCGGCGTCGCTGGCGGAGTTCCGATCGATGACGCCCCAGCTCCCGTCGCGCCGCTTCCCCCAATGCCAGGCGGGAAGCCGGCGGCGAAGGTCGCCGTCGGCCAGGTTCTTCGCGGACCATTCGAGAAGCCGCGCGAAGAGCGGACGGTCGTTGGCGACCAGCGCGAAGAACATCGCGTACGCCTGTCCTTCCGAGGTGCTCCGGTCGGCGGCGCTCCGGTCGATGACCCGGCCGTCGGGCGAAACGAACGACTCGACGTAGCGGGTCCAGTGCACCCACGGGCTGCTCCCGCAGCGCTGCGCGCTCCCTTGAGCGTGGGCGGCTGCCGACGCGATTAGACCCGCCGCGAAGGCTGCCGCTCTCATGCCGCCTCCGCGAGGCGAGCGCGCATCCGCCCAGCGATGGCGCGCCGGGCGCGCGAGGCGAGCACCAGCACCCCGAAGCACAAGAACGGCAAGAGCGCCATCCAGTGATTGGCGAAGAACCAGCGCAGATGGGTCCACGCGTCGATCCGGCCCCAGCCGAATGGCGCGCCGATGCGAAACATCCATCGCTGGCTTCCCGAGACGAGGAGCAGATCGCCTCCTCCGCTCCGGCTCTCGGCGTACCCGCGGAACTCCTCGAAGTCGGGCAGCTTGGTGGGCGAGGTGCCCGTGATGACGACGGCGCTGCGGCCGCGCGAGACCGGGGACTCGATCGCCGCGATTGCCGCCACTTCCCGCGCACGCTCCAACACCTCTCTCGCGCGCTGCGCGTCGAGGAGCGGCCCTACGCCTCCGAGCAGATCGAGCAGGGCGTCCGGATCGTTGCGCCGATGGACCCGCGCTCCGCCCGTCCCCACGGTGAGCGGCAACAGCGGCGCCCACCGCGCGAGCAGCGCGTTGTCCTCCGCGGCCCCGATGACGAGGACGTCCTTGTCTCGGAGGTCCGCGTCGGTCGCGCGCGAGGCCATGAGGAAGGAGACGCGGTCACCCACCGCGCCGGTCACCTGCGCCAGCTGCCCGAGCACGGAGAGCGCCATCGACAGCTCGGCGGGAGCGGGCCGGTCGGGCAGCACGACGGCCATCTCGCCCAGGTCGGGGAGCCGCGTGAACGGGTACCCGTCGAAGGCGAAGAGCGACACGTCGGGGAGGCTCGCGAAATGGTCGAGGCCTTCGACGTGCAGCACCGAGTCGGAGGCGATCGCCACCCGAGGCTGGTCGCCGCGCGAGGAGCCCTCGGCCGCGCTGGCGCAAGGATCCGGCTCGGGATAGTGCACGTGGACGAGCAGCTGGTTGAACCCGCGCATGTGCTCGCGCGGAATGCGCAGGCGCACCCGCCCCTGGGACTCGCCCGGGCTTCGAGGCGCGGGAAGCGTGGCCAGGAAGTACCCGTTGATCTCGGCATCGAGGCGCGGCGCGACGGCGCCGGGGGGTAGCCGCTCCAACCATCCCAGGTCGAGCACGACGAAGTCGCGCGGCCAGATCCACAGGTCGGGCGCGATGCGGAAGCGGACCGATAGGGTGGCAGGGGTGCTGCCCTCGTGGCTGAGCAATCCCCCTTCCGGGTACTGCGCGAAGGGCACTGGACGATCGGACGCCACCCAGCGCGGCGCGGACCATGGCGCAGCCGGGGACCGCACCGCCGGCGGAGCGAGGCGCACCTCGGGCCCGGCGAGCCGCACCGCGCGGGCGGCGAGGCTCTCCACCGCCGCGCGCAGCTCCGCCGGGGTACGCCCGCCGACGACCAGCAGCTTCACGTTCGAGTCTGGATGGCGGGGATGATCCTGCATCCGTACGATCGGGCCGGCGGGCGGGTCCACGCCGAGGGCAGCAGCCTCCTCCGCTCCGGCGACGAGGACGATCGCTCGCGAGTCTGGCAACGCTCCGATCCGTGCGGCGAACGTCAGCGGAATCGGCGCATCCACGGCGAACCAGCTGGCGACGAGCGCGGCGAGACGCGTCTCTTCCGGCCCGGGCGGACGCGCGAGCACCACAGGCACGGTCGCCTTGGTGTCGAAACCGCGATCGAAGAACGGGAGCGGCAGGAGCGCCAGCTCGGTCGGGAGCGGGACCGGGCTCGATTGCAGGACGACGCCGATGGAGCGCAGCGCCCGCCACGCGCCCGGACGACTCGCGCAGCGGCCCTGGCGATCCCGGAGCCGCAGGGAAAGTGCATTGCGATCGGCGAGCAGCTCGCGGTCGACGGGAAAGTCGCGCGTCGTCCCCGCGGCGATCTCCGCCGCGGAGAGCAGCGCCACCCTCTCGTCGTTCACCAGGACTTCGAGGCCGTCGATGCCCGGCGCCCCCGAGCCCGGGGGCGCGAAGGAAAGGCGGACGCGCGCGCCGGTCAACTCTTCGTCGGCCCTGGCGGTGAAGGGAAACTCGAGGATTGGGACTCCCGACTCCCGCTGCGCCCGCGTCGGGCCGAGCTCGACCACGCGCTCCGCCCGCCGCGTCCCGTCCGCGGGCTGCGCGCCGGCAGCGCGGATCGCAGCCACGGCGACCGCGGCAACGGCCGCCCGCGCGATCGCCGAGGCGGTCATGACGCCCTCCGGACGGGCCGCATCGAGCGGAGCGGGAGCGGCGCCGCCGGCGCCCGCAAGGACAGCGCCACAGCGCGCCCGATGCCTGCCATGCCGTGCTTTGCGATAGCGCCGAGCGTCCGCAGCGGATGCTCCCGGCGGTGCCCGCGCGTCCAGCCGATCCAGGCGTCCGCGCGGGAGAAGAGCACGCGCACCAGTTGCGCCTGCTCTTCCAGCGTGAGCCCGACGAACCTGGTGCGGACCGACGTACCGTCCTGCCCGAGCACCTCCGCCGGCAGCGGCCGCTCCTCGCCGAAGGAGAAAATCGAGACCCAGACGCGCTGCCGGGGCGACAGGCCCACCGCGGACGCCAGCGTGAGGCCGGCGCCCTCGCGGCCGAGGTCGACGGTCTCGCCGCGCGCGGTGCGGCCGTCGGCGAAGCGCAGCATCGCCGGCAGGCGGACGGGAACGCGCTGGCTTTCCCGTGCCTGCGGCCTCTCGCAGGCAACCGCGATGGCCGCCGACAGGATGACGAGATTGTGCAGCGTCCAGGTCAGGTTGATGGCGAGCGAATCGACTTCTCCGCTGCCGGTGACGAGCTTCCAGACGCCGGCGGCGAGGGCGGCGAGGTTCATCGCGGCGAGCGCGAGCGCCGGCCGGGCGGTGCGCGCGTCGAAGAACGGCGTGTCGATGCGGCCGCCCTTCGCCGTCACGTTGAAGCGGCCGGCGCGCGGCGCGAGCAGCGCGAGCGTGGTGGGCACGGCGACGTACCAGGCGAGGCAGCTCTCGTAGACCTCCGACCAGAACGAATGCCGGTACCGGCCGTGGATGCGCGCGTTGCAAGCGGTCGAATGGATCAGGTGCGGCAGCCCGTAGGCCACCGCCGCGAGCGGCAAGGCGTTGAAGACGTGCCGCCCGAAGAGGAGGTAGGCGAGGGGCGCCGCCAGGAACACGAGCCGCGGGATCCCCGAGAAGAAGTGCAGCATCGCGCCCAGGTAGCAGAGGCGCTGCGACAGCCGGAGGCCGCGGCCGAGGAGCGGGTTGTCCAGCCGGAAGATCTGGGCCATGCCGCGCGCCCAGCGGATGCGTTGGCCGACGTGGGCGGAGAGGGACTCCGTCTCCAGCCCTGCCGCCTGCGGCACGCGCAGGTACGCCGTGCGCCAGCCGCGGCGGTGCATCTTGAGGGCGGTGTGCGCGTCCTCCGTGACCGTCTCCACCGCGATGCCGCCGACGTCCTGCAGCGCCGAGCGGCGAAGCACGGCGCACGATCCGCAGAAGAAGGAGGCGTTCCAGGTGTCGAGGCCGGGCTGGATGGCGCCGTAGAACAGCTCGCTTTCGCCGGGCACGCGCGGCGCCGTCCCGAGGTTGCGGCTATACGGGTCGGGCGAATAGAAGTGGTGCGGCGTCTGCACCAGCGCGAGCCGCGCGTCGCGCAGGAGCCACCCCATCGCAACCTGCAGGAACGAGCGGACCGGCACGTGATCGCAATCGAAGATGGCGACGAATTCCCCGCTGGTAACCTCCAGCGCGTGGTTCAGGTTGCCGGCCTTGGCGTGCGCGTTGTCGGGGCGCGTGACGTATCCGATCCCGGCCTCCGCGGCGAAGGCGCGGAAGGACTCGCGCCGGCCATCGTCGAGGAGGTGCACGCGGAGCCGATCCTTCGGCCAGTCCATCGCGGCGGCGGCGAGCACGGTGGTGCGCACGATCGAGAGGGGCTCGTTGTACGTCGGGATGAACACGTCCACGCTCGGCCACCGGGATGGATCCGGAGGCAGCGGGACCGGGCGGCGGCGCAGCGGCGCGACGGACTGGTAGTAGGCGAGCAGCAACATGGCGCACGAATAGATCTCGGCCCCGAGGAGCAGTCCGCCGAGGACCGCATCGACCGACCAGTCGCCGCCCAGGGTGGTCGCGATGCGCCAGTACAGGTAGCGGCCCGTCACCGCCGCCGAGATCAGTGCCAGCGCGAGCGTGGCTGCACGGCCGCGGCGCCGGCCCAGCAGGAGCGCGAGGAGGAGAGT
>JBJMQJ010000396.1:0-6454 GCA_045802765.1 Myxococcales bacterium | reverse complement strand
GGCGTGGGACATCTTGAGCGACCGCCTGACGCAGGACGATCCGCGCACGCTGGAGGACCTGGGGAAGCAGTGGGGCCTCTCGCGCGAGCGCGTCCGGCAGGTGGAGAAGAGCACGCGCAATTTCCTCAGCCGCTACCTGGCCGACTTCGAAGAGGCCGCGTAGCCGCGGAGGAGAAGGGCGCGAATGGAGGCGCGTTCCCGACGAGGGGACGCGCCTTTCGTTTTTGCTCACGCAGAAGCGAGCGCGCGCTGCCGTTTCCTTTGCGGCCGCTGGCATCCACGGTACTAGCACCTCCATGCGCCGTTTCGCCTTCGCGGCCGTCGCCGTCGCGGCCGCTTGCGCCCACGACGCCCGCCCGGAGCCGAAGACGAAGCTCGTTCCCGCTCAGCTGGTGAGCTGCGCCGTCGAAGCTCCTTCCGCGACGTCGGGAGGCGCGCCGGTTCCGGACATGTCGGCGGATTTCCAGGTCGATCCGCACGGCAAGGTCCGCGAGATCCACATCCAAGGCGGGGGCGCTCAGGCCAAAGCGCTCAGGCGCCACCTGGAGTCGTGCCAGTACGAGCCTGCCACCAGGGATGGGCGACCCATCGCCTCGCGTCGCGCCGCCGTTTACGGCGGATATCGGTAGACGAAGGTCACCACGGGCTCGCGCATGCCGATGAAGGAGTAGGGGTAGCCCCATTCCATTGTGAGGAAATCTCCGTCCGCAGGGGACGCATTCATCACCCCCGCGTGTGCTACCAAGGCAGTGAGATGGCCAAGGTGCCGCAGAGATCCTCCGCGCTCGAGGACGACGCGCTGCCGATCACCCGGCGGCTGAGCGTCGTCGCCGAGCGCTTCGAGGACGGGCTGCGCCCGCGCGTGGGCAAGCTGTTCCAGGCCGCCAAGGAGGCCACCCGCCAGCTCGCCGAGGTCGACCTGGTGCGCTTCGAGGTGGATGCGGAGGAGGACACGCACTCGCTCGCCGTCTGGGAAGAGGTTGCCCCGGTGATGGGCCAGACCGTGGAGAGCGTGAACCGGCTGATCGCCGTGGCCAACGACGTCTTTCCGTCCGCGGACGAGCCGGAAGCCGTCGACAACCTGGACGAGGCGTTCGGACCTTCCGGAGGAGAGCAGGCGCCCGGGGCGGAGGTGGTCGAGTCGCAGGAGCAGAGCATCGCGCGGACGGTATACGCGGTGTGCGGCGTCCTGCGGCAGGATGTGGCGCGCCTCGGCGAGCGGCTGCGCAACCCCACCGTGGTCGCCGATCCGTGGAACCTGGTCGCCGACCTGCTCGAGTTCCGCGGCCGGCTCCGCGCCGGGGTCGGCGAGATGATCTTCGACGTCGCCGCGCGGGTGGACGAGCTGACCCGCGCCGACATCGTCCCCGGCTATGCGGATGATCTGGTCCAGGCCGTGCTCGTGCGGCAGGCGGCGACCAACCTGGCGTTCCTCTTCCGCGGGCACGCCAAGCGCATCGCGCAGTCGGCCGACGATCGGATCGCGGCGGCGCTGCAGGATGCGCTGCGCGACGTGCACGCCTTCAGCCGCACCCGGGCGCTGCAGGGCCTGCGCACGCCCGACAAGCGCATCTTCCTCGAGGCGCGCGCGCAGATGCACCAGCTCAGCCGCGAGAAGCCGCCGCGGCCGCGCGAGATCAAGCAGGCAGTCGAGAACATGGCGCGATTCCTCGAGTCGCTGTCGGTGATCAGCCGCCGCGAGAACCTGCGCCTGCACGATCGCGAGCAGCTTGCCGCCGCGGGACGGGCGCTGGAGACGGCCCGGCAGCGGCTCCGCGAGCAGGCGCGGGCGCGCGCCGCCCTCGTCGAGGCCGTGCGGGCCGCCTTCGCGCTCTACGGACGCGACGCGCAGCTCGACGCGTATCTGCGCGCCCAGCGGCATTTCCCCGTCGAATGGGTCGCCGATCCCGAGCTGCCGGCCGAAATTGAGCGCCTGTCCTCGCTGCTCGCGGCGGTGTCGCCGCCCTAGTCCGCCTGAGAGCGATCTGTTCGGGGTCGGAGTGCGGAGCTAGCTTAGCCAGCTCCCACTCGTAGAGGCGCCGAAGGCGAGAGCGTGGCGTTCCTGGCAGAGCGGCCGACTCAACCGACCCCTTCGGCTCAGTTATAGGTCGCGGAGAAGGCCGCTCCGAAGGTCCAGGTGGTCAAGGTGTTCGAACCGCCGCCGGCCACGGGATCCTGGTTGGTGGAGAAGGACAGGTGTCCGACGACCCCGAGCCCCCAGTGATCGCTGACCCACCACTCCTTGCCGGCGGCGATGCGGGTGCCGACGCCCCAATCCGAGTCTCCGCTGCTCCCGCCGGAGCCGCTGCTGTGCAAGCGCGTCAATGCCAGCGTCGTGGAGAGATAGACGTTCGATGGCATGAAGTAGTGGGTGTACTGCGGACCGATGCCCCACAGCGTGATCGAGGTGTCGTTGGCGGTCGCCGAGAAACTGCCCGAGGAGACGGTGGGATTCTGCGCGACGGCGTCGATGATGTGAACGGCGAGGATGGAGTTCTCGCGGATCGCTCCGCCGATCGCGACGCCTGCGAGCCCGGAAAAACCGGAGATCGTGACGCCCGATTCGTTCGAGGTCAGATAACCGAAACCGAGGTCCGGGCGGATGTAGAAGCCGAAGTGCCTCTGATAGGTGCTGTCGTAGCCGGGCCGCGGCGGCGCCTGATACGGGTGAAGATCCTGGGCCATCACGGCGGTGCCCGTCAGGAACACGGCGGCGAGTGCCTGTGACGCAAGCCTCATTGTTCGACCCCTCCCTTGTCGATCAGTGAACAAGCCAGCCGTCAGTCTCGGGCAAGCGACCGACCAGGCGCAATAGGGCAGCAGCGGAGCCACGTCTGCCACGGGACGAGCCCTCCAGGCGAGAAATGCGCCAGGATCCCGCACGTAAGGGCCCTTGACGCGACGCCGCGTTGGAGGCACAAGCCGGGCGCCGCCCGGGACGTGCCCGCCGCCCAGCGCAGCGCGCCTTCAAGGAGCCATCATGAGACGATTCGCCGCCTTCTTGCTCGCCGCCGCGCTGCCGATCGCCGCGCACGCAGACGAGGGCATGTGGACGTTCGACAACTTCCCCAGCGCCAAGGTGGCCAAGAAGTACAGCTTCAGCCCGGACCAGAATTGGCTCCGCGAGGCGCAGCTCTCCTCGGTTCGGCTGGCCGGAGGTTGCTCGGGCTCGTTCGTCTCGCCCGAGGGCCTGGTGATGACGAACCACCATTGCGCGCACAGCTGCATCGAGCAGCTGTCCACGAAGGAGAAGGACTTCGTGAAGGAGGGCTTCTACGCGACGGCCCTCGCGCAGGAAGTGAAGTGCCCGGAGATCGAGCTGAACCAGCTGATCGGGATCACCGACGTGAGCAAGCGGATGCACTCCGCCACGCAAGGGCTGGACGGGCAGAAGTTCGCGGAGGCGCAGCGCGCCGAGATGGCCAGGATCGAGAAGGAGTGCGCCGGCGACGACGAGAAGGTCCGCTGCGACGTGGTGACGCTCTACCAGGGCGGGATTTACGACCTCTACAAGTACAAGCGCTTCCAGGACGTGCGGCTGGTCTTCGCCCCCGAGCTCGCCATCGCCTTCTTCGGCGGAGACCCGGACAACTTCAACTTTCCCCGGTATGACCTGGACGTCTCGTTCGTCCGCGCTTACGAGAACGACAAGCCCGCGAAGACCGAGCACTACTTCAAGTGGTCGAGCGCCGGCGCCAAGGAGGGCGACCTCACCTTCGTCTCGGGTCATCCGGGCGGCACCGACCGCGAGCTGACAGTCGCGCAGCTCAAGCTCGAGCGCGACGTCGCCCTGCCCGAGGCGCTCTTCGCCCTCGCCGAGTACCGCGGCGCGATCACGATGTACACCAAGCTCGGCGCCGAGCAGCACCGCACCGCCGAGGCGGAGCTGCTCGGCATCGAGAACAGCTACAAGGCGCTCAAGGGCCGCTACGAGGCGCTGATCACGGACACGCTCTGGAACGAGAAGGCGCAGCGCGAGCAGAAGCTGCGCGCCACGGTGAAGAAGGACCCGGCCATGCAGAAGCAGTATGGCGCCGCCTGGGACATGGTGGCGAAGGCCGTCGAGGAGTACAAGCCGAGGCGCAAGGAGTACCAGTACATCGAAGGCGCCTCGCCGAGCCGCCCGAGCGGTTTCCGTTCGCGCTATTTCACCATCGCAAAGACGCTGGTGCGCGCGGCGGACGAATTGGGCAAGCCGAACGAGAAGCGCCTGCGGGAGTTCCGCGATTCGAACCTGCCGGCGGTGAAGCAGGCCCTCTTCTCCGCCGCGCCGATCTACGACGAGTTCGAGACGTTCCGCCTGGGCTACAGCCTGGTCAAGCTGCGAGAGGAGTTGGGCGCCGACCACCCGTTCGTCAAGAAGGTGCTGGGAAAGAAGTCGCCGCAGGAGCTGGCCCAGGAGCTGATCGCGGGCGCCAAGCTGAAGGACGTCGAGCTGCGCAAGAAGCTTTGGGAAGGCGGCAAGACCGCGGTCGATGCCTCGGACGACGCGTTCGTCCGCCTGGCCAAGCTGACCGACGCCGACGCGCGCGCGGTGCGCGCCTGGCACGACGAGGTGATCGAGCCGCCGGAGAAGAAGGGCGCCGAGCTGATCGCGAAGGCGAAGTTCCAGGTGGAGGGGACGAGCAACTACCCTGACGCGACCTTCACGCTCCGTCTGAGCTATGGCTCGGTCGAGGGATACGAGGAGAAGGGGCACCGCGTGAACCCGATCACCGCGATGGGCGGCGCTTTCGAGCGCGCCACCGGCCGCGACCCGTTCGCCCTGCCGAAGAGCTGGCTGGTCGCGAACCAGGATGGGCGCATCCGCCTCGGGACGCCGCTCAACATGGCGACCTCCAACGACATCATCGGCGGCAACTCCGGATCGCCGGTCTTCAACAAGAGCCTGGAGGTCGTCGGACTCATCTTCGACGGCAACATCCAGTCGCTTGGCGGCGAGTACGGATTCGACCCGACGGTGAACCGCGCCGTTTCCGTCTGCAGCCCGGCGCTTCTCGAGTCGCTCGACCGCATCTACGGAGCGAAGCGCATCGTGACCGAGCTGAGGGGCGGCGCGAGCCAGGCCGGCGGGAACTAGCGATCGACGATCGCCGGCGCCGCGCTCTGCTGCGGCGCCGGGCCGTCCATTGACCCAGCCCGCGCCCGTCGTTAGTGTCCTGGCCCCCTCAGGAGAAGCAGCCATGCGCGCAGAATGGGTCGAGAGCCGGCACGGCCTTGCCAACGTCACGCAGATGCACTTCGCGCGGCAGGGCGCGGTCACCCAGGAGATGCAGCACGTCGCCCGCCGTGAAGGCCTGCCCGCCGAGCTGGTGCGTGCCGAGGTCGCCCGCGGGCGGATGATCATCCCGGCGAACGTGAACCATCCCGAATTGGAGCCGATGGCCATCGGCATCGCGGCCGCGTGCAAGATCAACGCGAACATCGGCAACAGCCAGATCGTCAGCGACGTCGACGGCGAGCTCACCAAGCTGCGCGCCTGCCTCAAGCACGGCGCCGACACCGTGATGGATCTCTCCACCGGCGGCGACATCCCGCACATCCGCGACGTGCTCTTGCGCCACAGCACGGTCCCGCTCGGCACCGTCCCGACCTACGAGGCCATCGAGCGCGTCAAGCGCGTCGAGGAGCTGACCGCGCGCGATCTGCTGGACATCGTCGAGGAGCAGGCGAAGCAGGGCGTGGACTACATGACCATCCACGCGGGCATCCTGCGCGACTTCCTTCCTCTCGCGCAGCACCGCATCACCGGCATCGTTTCGCGAGGCGGCGCGCTGATGGCGCAGTGGATGATGTCCACGGGCAAGGAGAACCCCTGGTACACGCACTTCGACGACCTGTGCGAGATCTTCAAGAAGTACGACGTGAGCTTCAGCCTGGGCGACTCGCTGCGGCCCGGCTGCCTGGCCGACGCCTCCGATGAGGCGCAGTTCGCCGAGCTTCGGGTCCTGGGAGAGCTGACCCGACGGGCCTGGCAGCACGACGTGCAGGTGATGATCGAGGGTCCCGGCCACGTGCCCATGGACCAGATCGAGATGAACATGAAGATCGAGCAGGAGGTCTGCGACGAGGCGCCCTTCTACGTGCTCGGTCCCTTGGCGACGGACATCGCGCCCGGCTACGACCACATCACCAGCGCCATCGGCGCCGCCCTCGCCGGCTGGCACGGCGCCTCCATGCTCTGCTACGTCACGCCCGCCGAGCACCTCTCGCTGCCCAACGCCGAGGACGTGCACCAGGGGATCATCGCCTACAAGATCGCCGCCCACGCCGCCGACGTAGCCCGGCAGCGGACGGGAGCGCGCGACCGCGACGACGCGCTCTCCCGCGCGCGCTACGCCTTCGACTGGCGCGAGCAGTTCCGACTCTCGCTCGACCCCGAGGCCGCGCAGGCCAAGCACGACGAGACGCTCCCGCACGACGCCTTCAAGACCGCCGAGTTCTGCGCCATGTG
>JBJMQJ010000395.1:0-5583 GCA_045802765.1 Myxococcales bacterium | reverse complement strand
GTCGGGCTGCTCCAGCACGCGGCTGGGATCGATGTTGCTCGGCGCGGCGACCATCTGGGCGGCCGCCTTGCGCAGCTTCTCCCGCTCGGCGTGCACCTTGGCCAGCTCCTCGCGGCCGTGGTCGATGGCGTGGAGCAGCGCCTGTGCCGAGGGCGAGTCGACCGAACGCTTGTTGACGTTCTCCAACAGCGAGACGACCTGGTCCATCTCGGGATCGCCGTACGCCTCGTCGAGGTCGCTGGCATAGAGCTGCTGGTACAGGTCGCGCGCCTTCGCGAAGTTCGCATCGGCGGGCCCGGCGTACCGGGCGCAAGCCGCGGCGAGCGCGAGCGCGCAGGCGAAGGCCCGGGCAGACCACCGACCGGAGCTGCATGCGATGATCTCGCCCACGCCCTGCCGACCCTAGCACGCGATCCGACCGAAGCGAGGATTCGGCGTGCGCGCGGAAGTCGGAGACGCACACACCGCGCCTCACCGTGGAACGGGTCCACCTACGGCGTCCAGCGAAGGAGGAGCGGCCACCCGGCGGGCCGCCGTAGAATGGCCGCATGTGCCGACTGTTCGGCTGCCGCACCGCTGCTCCTGGCGGCGTCGCGCACGAGCTGCTGCACGGGGCGAATGCGCTTCGCGTGCAAAGCCGCGAGCACCCCGACGGATGGGGCCTGGGATGGTACGTCGGGCGCGTTCCGCAGGTGGTGCGCAGCCTTTCGCCGGCGCACGGAGACGAGGATTTCGAGGAGGTCTCTTCGTTCGTGACCGCCTCGACCATCCTCGCGCACATCCGCAAGGCGAGCATCGGACGCGTGGCGCTGGAGAACACGCACCCGTTCGAGTGGGGCCCTTGGCTCTTCGCGCACAACGGCACGGTGCGGCGATGGGAAGAGAGCCGCGCGGCCGTCGAGGCGGAGATCGAGGCCGCGCTGCGCGACAAGCTGCGAGGAGAGACGGACAGCGAGCGCTGCTTCCTGGTCTTCCTGACGCGCCTCGCCCGCCGGTGCGATCCGACAGGCGCCAGGTTCGACGACGCGGCCGCCGCGCTCGCGGAGACGGTCGAGATCGTCGTGCGCACCTGCGGCGCGGACGCGGCGACCACTTTCCTAGCCACCGACGGCCGGACGATGCTCGCCTGCAGGCGCGGCCGGACGCTGTACGTCTCCGCCGCCGAACCGGAGCGCGACGGGAAGGTGGCCTGGTTCGCGGTGGCGAGCGAGGATCCCCGGCTCCATGAGCCCGTTCCGCCGGGGCGCAGCCCCTGGCGCGAGGTGCGGGCGGAAACGATCGTCGGAGTCGACGCGGACCTACGGCTGCGGCGCGCCTCCCTCTGAGAGCGCATCGAGCAGCTCGCGCGCGCGAACGCCATGCGCGCGCAGCGTGGCGCGCCGCCCCTGCGGGCCGGTCGGCTCGAGCAGGATTTCCAGCCGATCGGCGGGGAGCGCCGGCCCCGCGCGGTCTGCCCACTCGCAGAGCGTCGCGGCGGGCTCGGTCAATAGATCTTCGAACCCGAGAGCGAACAGCTCCGCAGGTCCGGCGAGGCGGTAGAGGTCGAGGTGCTGCAGCGCGACCGTCCCGCCGCGGTACAGGTTCACGAGCGCGAAGCTCGGCGAGCTGGCGGCATCGGTCACTCCGGCGCCTTCGGCGACGCCACGGACCAGGAGCGTCTTCCCCGCGCCCAGCTCGCCCACGAGGGCGACGAAGTCGCCCGCCCGGAGCAGCCCGCCGAGCCGCCGGCCCAGCGCGCGCGTCTCTTCCGGGGAACGCAGGATCATCGCCGCCAGCGCCGGAACAGGCGCAGGAGCCCGACGCGAAAGAGATCGCTCGCCAGGAGCGCGGTCTGGCCGCTGCGCCGAACGGCCAGGTCGCCGGCGAAGGCGTGCAGCAGCACGGCGAGGCGCGCGCGCTCGCCCGTCCCACCCGCGCCCGATCTCCGCGCGAGCACCGCCGCGGCGATGCCGGTGAGCACGTCCCCTGCGCCCGCGGTCGCCATGCCGGCGTTTCCGTGGGCGCAGATCGCCGTGGCTCCTTCCGGATCGGCGACCACCGTGCGCGCCCCTTTCAGCGCGACGCACGCGCCGAAACGCTGCGCCGCGCGGGCTGCCGCGGCCAGCCGGTCCGATTCGATCCGCTCCACTTCCTCGCCCGTGAGGCGGGCGAACTCTCCCGGGTGCGGCGTCAAGAGCGGGCGGACGGGCGCCCGCCGCAGCCATTCGGCGATCCGATCGCGGTGCTCGGAGAGGGCGTTGAGCGCATCCGCGTCGAGCACGCAGGCGCAGCCCGGATCGAGCGCGGCGAGCAGATCGCCGATGAGCGCTGCCGTCTCGGGTCCGCGCGCGATCCCGGGACCGATGGCGAGCGCCGTCTTTCCTTTGAGGGCCTCGCGCAGCGGGCCGAGATCCGGATGCCCCAGGGCCCCCGAGCCGGGCAACGGGAATCCCATTGCCTCGGGCACGCCCGGGAGCGCCGCCTGCAGCACTTCGGGACGCGCCGCGAGCGTGACCAGACCCGCGCCCGCGCGCAGCGCGGCTTCGATCACCAGCGCGGCGGCGCCCGACTTGCCCGGCGATCCGGCCACGGCGAGGACGTGTCCGAAGTCGTTCTTGTGCGCGGTCGGATGGCGCGGGGTGAAGAGCGCCCGTCCCCATTGCTCGTCGAGCAGCTCGCACGGCGGGCCTTCGAGCCGGTCCTCCAACGCGCGGGGGATGCCGATCGCGGCCACCGCGACGCGGCCGGCCGACGCCGCGCCCGGATGGAGCCACAGCCCGCGCTTGGGCAGATGCAGCGTGACGGTCGTGTCCGCGCGGGCGAGATGGACCGGGTAGACCGCTCCGGTGTCCGACTCGACTCCCGAGGGGACGTCCACGGCGATCACGCGGGCGCCGCGGGTCCGCGCCTCGTTCATCGCGGTGATCGCCGCCGCTTCCGCGCCCGCGGGCGGCCGCGAGAGACCACTGCCGAACACGGCGTCGATGACGACGTCCGCCCACGGCGCCTGTTCGACCACCGGCCCCAAGAACGCCTGGGCCGCCGCGAGCGCATCGCCGCGAAGCTTCTCGCGGGCGGTGGCGACGACGGTGACGGCATCGCCGCCCAGCTCCTCGCGGAGCAGGCGCGCCGCGACGAATCCGTCCCCGCCGTTGTTGCCCGGACCGCAGTAGACCGCGACCGTGCGCGGACGCAGCGACAGGGCCTCTCGCGCGACCGCGGCTCCCGCGCTCTCCATCAGCACCCGCGTCGGGAGCCCGAGCTCCGCGGCGAGCCGATCCAGCTCGCGCTGCTCGGCGGCCGTGAGGAGCCTCATGCGCGACCCGGAGGCGCGATCAGCTCCTTCATGTCGCGCACGGCGCGCTCGAGCCCCACCAGGACGGCGCGGCACACGATGGCGTAGCCGATGTTCAATTCCCCGATCTCGTCGATGGCGGCGACGGGCTTCACGTTCCAGTAGTCCAGCCCGTGACCCGCGGCGACCCGCAGCCCCAGCTTGGCGGCCGCCCTGGCCGCGTCGACGAGCCGCGAGAGCTCGCGCTTGCGGTCTTCGCCGCCGCGGGCGTCGCAGTACCGCCCGGTGTGCAGCTCGACCGCCTGCGCGTCGACCCGATGGCTGGCCTTGATCTGCTCGAGGTCCGGGTCGATGAAGAGCGAGACCTCGATACCCCCGTCCCGCAAGGCGCGCGTCACGCGGCGGACCTCGTCCCGGTGCCCGATCGCGTCCAGCCCACCCTCGGTGGTCAGCTCCTCGCGCCGCTCGGGCACCAGCGTGCACGTGTCCGGCCGCTCGCCGAGCGCCAGATCGACCATCGGCTGCACCGCGGCCATCTCCAGATTGAGCGTGCCGTTCACCGTCTGCCGCAGGAGGGAAAGGTCGCGGTCGGTCACGTGCCGGCGGTCCTCGCGCACGTGCAAGGTGATCTGGTCCGCGCCGCCCAGCTCCGCGACGGCCGCGGCGGCGACCGGATCGGGGTACTTCCCGCGCCGCGCCTGCCGGAGCGTCGCGACGTGATCGATGTTGACGCCGAGGCGCATCGAGCTCCTTCCGCAGCGGCGCAGTCTACCTCGGCGGGCGACGGTGCGCTTCCCCGCCGCTTGCGTCCCCCGCCGCCGGCGCGCAGTGTCGGCCGCGGCGCAGATCGCGCCTCGAGGAGAAGCCATGAAGGACTTCCACTGCAAGGATACCGGGGCGAGCTGCGACTTCGTGGCGCGAGGCAACTCCAACCAGGAAATCCTCGACCAGGTCGGCAAGCACGCCCGGACCGCGCACGACATGCAGGTCACGCCCGAGCTCACCCGGAAGGTCGAGGGGCTCATCCACGACGAATCGAGCGACGCCCACCGGAAGTCGTCCGAGCGGCGCTGACGCCCGGGCAGATCCGCCGATCGTTGACGGAGTCAATGAATTGGTGGACGATGTCCCGCATCCGCCGGGGAGGCGTCGATGCGCGCGACGTCGCTTGCGCGCCGCGTGGACGCGGTGCGCAGCTTCAATCGCTTCTACACGCAGAAGATCGGGGTCCTGAACGAGACGCTGCTGCGCAGCGCATTCTCGCTGGCGGAGAGCCGCGTGCTCTACGAGCTGGCTCATCGCGAGGACCCGACCGCCTCGCAGCTCGCCAAGGACCTCGCGCTCGATCCCGCCTACTTGAGCCGCATCCTGCGCTCCTTCGAGGAGCGCGCGCTCGTGCGGAAGCGGCGGTCGCCTCGCGACGGCCGCAGCGCCTTGCTCTCGCTCACTCCCGCGGGCAGCCGGGCGCTGTCTCCCCTCGAGGAGCGCGCCCGCGAGGAGATCGCGCTGCTCCTGCGCGAGCTGCCCGCCTCTGGTCAGGGCCGCCTGGTCGAATCGATGCGTTCCATCGAGGCGCTGCTCGGTACGGGAGCGCAGCGAGCACCCGCGTACGTCTTGCGACCGCACCAGCCGGGGGACATCGGCTGGGTGGTGGAGCGGCACGGTGCGCTCTACGCATCGGAACACGGCTGGGACGAGCGATTCGAGGGGCTGGTGGCCCGCATCGCCGGCGAGTTCCTCGAGGGGCACGACCCCAGGCGCGAGCGCTGCTGGATCGCGGAACGCGATGGCGAGCGGATCGGTTGCGTGTTTCTCGTCACGGGTTCACGGCGGGTCGCCAAGCTGCGTCTGCTCCTCGTCGAGCCCACGGCGCGCGGGCTCGGCCTGGGCGGGCGCCTCGTCGACGAGTGCATCGGATTCGCCCGCCTCGCGGGATACCGCACCCTGACGCTCTGGACGCAGAGCATCCTCGGCGCCGCCCGGCGGATCTACCAGCGCGCCGGGTTTCGCCTCGTGCGCGAGGAGCCGCACCAGAGCTTCGGGCACGACTTGATCGGCGAGACGTGGGAGGTCGATCTGCGCGGCGGCTAGGCGCCGATCGCTCTCTTCAGCTCGGCGGCGATCCCGCCCGCGTAGCCGTCGATCAGCTTCCTGTCCGGACCCTCGACCAGGACGCGCACCTTCGGCTCGGTCCCGCTGTAGCGCACCAGGACGCGGCCGTCCTTGCCGAGCTTCTTTTCCACGTCGCGGATGGCGCGCATGACGGCCGCGAGAGAGCCCAGCTCCGGCTTCTCGCGCACCGGCAGGTT
>JBJMQJ010000394.1:0-4014 GCA_045802765.1 Myxococcales bacterium | reverse complement strand
GGCGCGAGGAAAGGTGGTCGTCGTCCACCTGGGCGCTCCGCAGGAGGCATGCCTCGCCGAGATGGCGGCCGGCGCAGCCGAGCTGGTGGTGGGGATGAGCGTCGATGCGCAGCCCTCGGGCCGCTGAGCTGGCGGGGCCGCCGCGGCTGTGGCGCTCGGTCTGTCTTCAGGCTCTCGCGCTCGCGGTGGTCGCGGTGGTCGCCGGCCTGCGCGGGAACGGGCGCGATCCGCGATCCAACCCGGCGCCGCCGCAACCGCCCAAGCCGGAGGTCCGCCGCATTCGCGTGGTCCAGCTTCCGCGACCTCCACCGCCGCGCAGCGAGGCGCGACCCTCGCCTCCCGCCGCCACCGCCCGGCCGCCGGCAGCCGCTCCGGGTGCCGCCCGGGCCCCGGCCCCGCAGAAGATCGCACCCGAGGAGCGGACGCGGATCGCGGTGGATGCCCAGGCGGTGCAAGGAATCCGAATGCGCGTGCTCGTCCCGCGCACCCCGGGCGATCTGGCCGCGCACCTGCGGAACTCGGGAGGCTGCATGGTCGTGTCGCGCTTGACCGGCGGCAGCGCCGAGGTGCTCTCCGTGCTCGGCCTCGACGGCGGGCGCGCCGTCGAAGTGTCCGGCGCGCCCTGCGCCGGCGTGCCCCGGCTGCTCCGCGACGGCGGCCTGAACGCGGCGCTCGGCGATCCGGTGGGGCGCGCGCGCGCCTCCTTGCCCGGAGCGGAGCGAGGCGACGAGCTGGCCTTGCAGGTCCTGCTCGCGCCCGGCCTCCACCAGGTCGCCGAGTACGCGCTTCGCGCCCGCTTCGGCGCCATCCCGGAAGATCAGATGGCGCGGCGCGCAGCCGAAACCGGGTACGAGCTGACTTGCTTCGCGGAGCCGACCGGGGCTTTGCGCTGTCAATGAAGCAGGAAGGCCACCGCTCCGGATCTTCAGCGGCCGACGAAGGCTGCCACTTGAAAAGGGAGGAATTGTCCACGATAAGCTTGCGTTCGCAAACGCCTTCATGGGCATGGCGTTCTTCCGGAAGGAGAGCGAAGCCATGAACAAGCTCATCGCGGTTGCGATTTTGGCCGCTTCCGCCGCCGGGGCGCAGGAGAAGCCGGCGCCGCCGCCCATCTGGCAGCAGGGCAGGCCGCCCGAGATGGCCGACTCGAAGCAGGCGCCGTTCCCGCCGAAGCTGACCGAGACGGCGCCGGCCGACATTCCGGTGGAAACGATCAAGCTGCCCGAAGGCTTCAAGGCCGAGCTATGGGCCCACGGGCTCCCGGGCGGGCGGGCGATGGCGCGCGGCGCGAAGGGGAAGATCTACGTCGGCACCCGCCAGATCGGCCGCGTGTACGAAGTGACCGACCAGGGCGGGAAGCGCACCGTCCGGATCGTCGCCGAGAAGTTGCTGCAGCCGGCGGGCGTCGCCTTCGCGGACGGCTCGCTGTACGTGGCGGCGATCGACAAGATGCTGCGCTACGACGGCATCGAGGACAACCCGGCCGTGGCGCCGGTGGACATGACGCGCGAGTTCAACCTGCCGCCGCAGCAGCATCACAACTGGAAGTACATTGCCTTCGGCCCCGACAAGAAGCTCTACGTCCCGTTCGGCGCGCCCTGCAACATCTGCGAGCCTCCCGAGCAGTACGCGCAGATCCGGCGCTACAACCGCGACGGCTCGGGCATGGAAGTCATCGCCCGAGGCATCCGCAACAGCATCGGCTTCGACTGGCACCCGAAGACGGGCGAGCTGTGGTTCACCGACAACGGGCGCGACTGGATGGGCGAGGAAGGCCCGGAAGACGAGCTGAACCGCGTGTCGAAGGCGGGCCTGGATTTCGGCTTCCCCTATTGCCATGCCAACGGCGTCCCCGATTCGCAATACAAGAAGGATGCTCCATGCAAGGGCGTGACCATGCCGGTTGCTCTGCTGGGGCCGCACGCCGCCGCGCTCGGGATGATCTTCTATACCGGGAGCATGTTCCCGGACGCGTACAAGAACACCATCTTCGTCGCTCGGAAGGGCTCGTGGAATCGCACCAGGCTCTTTGCCT
This sequence comes from Myxococcales bacterium, assembly GCA_045802765.1. Taxonomy (GTDB): domain Bacteria; phylum Myxococcota; class Myxococcia; order Myxococcales; family 40CM-4-68-19; genus VBKO01. The sequence continues at coordinate 1,979 of JBJMQJ010000394.1, read as the reverse complement.
TCGACGTCGCGAACGTGAAGCTGGAAGCGGACGGGAAGAGCGCCAGCGTGACGCCGTTCATGACCGGCTTCGTCAATGCCCAGGAAAACAAGTTCTGGGGCAGGCCGGCGTACGTGCTGCAGATGCCCGACGGCGCCTTGCTCGTCTCGGATGAGCAGAATGGAGCGATCTTCCGGGTGAGCTACCGCAAGTAGCTGGGCTCGGCGGCGCTCACCTGGGGCGGGCGACGATCCGGAAGCTCACCGTCACGCCGTCCTCGACCTTCACCAGCCCGCCCCCAGCCGACACCGGCTCGATGCCGAAGTCCGTCTGCTTGACGACCATCTTTCCCGTACCCGTCAGGGCGTCGCCGCGCACTTCGACCTGGACCGGGACCGTCATCGGCTTGGCGGCCCCGCGCAGCGACAGCTCGCCGGCGATGGTGAGGTCGTAGCGATCGGGCGCGACTCGTCTGCCGGTAATCGTTTGCGAACGGAAGCGGATGATGGGGAAGCGTCCGGCGTCCAGCACCTTGGGTCCGGACATGGTCTGCTGCACCTTGCGGGCGTCCTGCGCCGGCTCGTCGCCGGTGACTTTCATCGCCCTCGCATTCGCCTCGATGTCGAGCGAAGACCGGGGGAGATCGTCGAAGTCCGCGACCACCTCACCTCGAAGCGCCGGGGCGGCCACCTCGTGCTCATGGCCGGCGAAGCTGCCCACTCCCGTCTTCCCGACGTGGATCGTCACGCTGCTGGCGCTCGAATCCACCGTGAACGTGCGCGCCGCTCCCGCGGCGCCGTGGACCCACGCCAGCATCAGGACACACGTCAAACGAGCAGTCATGCGGGGAACGTAGACCGGCGCGTCGCCGCCAGCAATTGCGAAATGTCTTACTGCTTGCGGCGGTCCTGCGCGGGGCCCTCCGCCCGCGAGAGGTTCAGCGCGGTGTTCACGAGCGCCACGTGGGAGAGCGCCTGCGGGAAGTTGCCCAGCAAACGGCGCGATCCGCGATCGTACTCCTCCGAGAGCAGACCGACGTCGTTCGCGAGCCCGACCAGCCGCTCGAACAGAGCGCGGGCCTCTTCGCGGCGGCCCTGCAGGACGTAGTTGTCCGCTAGCCAGAAGGAGCACGGAAGGAAAGCTCCCTCGCCGGGAGGCAGCCCGTCGACACCCGAGCGCGTCTCGTAGCGGTCGACGAATCCTCCGCGCAGCAGGTGCTTCTCGACGGCGGCCACGGTGCCCCGCACGCGCGGGTCGTCCGGCGGAAGGAAACCCACGAGCGGGATCTGCAGCAGGCTGGCGTCGACCTCCTTCGACCCGTACGACTGCACGAACGATCCGAGCTCCTCGTCGTAGCCGTTACGGCACACCGACTCGTGGATCCGGTCGCGCAGCGCGCGCCACCTGTCGAGCGGGCCCTGCCTGCCGAACTGCTCGATCGCCTTGACGGCGCGGTCCATCGCCACCCACGCCATGACCTTGGAGTGCGTGAAATGGCGGCGCGGCCCGCGCACCTCCCAGATGCCCTCGTCGGGCTCGTTCCAGATCGTCTCCAGGTACTCCATCAGCGTGACCTGCAGGGCCCAGCTCGCCTGCTCGTAGTCGAGGCCGACGCGCTGCGAGAAGTGCAGCGCATCCATCACCTCGCCGTAGACGTCGAGCTGAAGCTGGCGCGAGGCGGCATTGCCGATGCGGACGGGCCCGGAGCCCTCGTACCCCGGCAGCCAGTCGAGCGTCAGCTCCGGCAGACGCCGCTCGCCCGCGATGCCGTACATGATCTGGATCTGGGACGGATCTCCCGCGACGGCGCGCAGCAGCCAGTCGCGCCAGGCGCGCGCTTCCGTGGAGAAGCCCGCGCTCATGAGGGAGTAGAGCGTGAAGGTGGCGTCGCGCAGCCAGCAGATGCGGTAGTCCCAATTCCGCGAGCCCCCGGGCGTCTCTGGCAGTGACGTGGTGACGGCTGCCACGATGCCTCCGGTTGGTCGATAGGTGAGCGCCTT
>JBJMQJ010000393.1:0-5861 GCA_045802765.1 Myxococcales bacterium | reverse complement strand
CATGAAGCCGAGCTCGACGGGCGCGCCGTCGCGCCGGATCATGAGCACCGCGCCGCCCAGGCGCGCGCCCGTCGCGCGCTCGCGCAACACCCAGTAGCCGAACGGCAGGCGTTCGCCATGCGCCACGAGCCAATCGAGGTTCCGGCGCGACTCCTCCTCGCTGCGCGGTCCGTGCCCGATGTAGCGCATCACCTCCGCGTCCGCATACAGCGCGAAGAGCCAGGGAAAGTCGTCCCGTGCGAGCGGGTCGAGGAGGACGGACTCGGTCTGCAGGCGGTCCATGCGAGGCTGTCCTACCTCGCGCCGGGCAGGAACGGAACGGCGCGTGCGGCCGTGGAGCCCTGGCCGCACCGGGAACGTCCACATGTTAGGCTGCGCCCCCCGTGGCGACGCGCCTCCACACCTGCATGCTCTGCGAGGCGGTCTGCGGCCTCGCCGTCGAGCTCGACGGCGGCATGGTGAAGAGCATCCGCGGCGACGCCGACGATCCGTTCAGCCGCGGCCACATCTGCCCGAAGGCAGCGGCCATCGCGGACGTACAAGCGGATCCGGATCGCATCCGTGAGCCGCAGCGCCGGGAAGGCGGGCGCTGGCGATCGGTCTCCTGGAAGGAGGCCTTGGAGGAGGCCGGGGAGCGCCTCGCCGCGATCCAGCGGAAGCACGGCAGGAGCGCCGTCGGGTTCTACGTCGGGAACCCCAGCGTCCACTCCTACTCGGCCATGCTCGGCGTTCCTTTCTTCTCCCGCGCGCTCGGATCGCGCGCGCGCTTCTCCGCCACCTCGGTCGACCAGCTCCCGCACATGCTCGCGGCGCTGGAGATGTTCGGCCACCAGCTGCTCCTGCCGGTGCCCGACGTCGACCGGACCAGCTTCTTCCTCATGCTCGGCGCCAACCCGCGCGCGTCGAACGGCAGCCTGATGACCGCGGGCGGCATCTCGCGCAGGCTCGACGAGCTGCGCAACCGCGGCGGCAAGCTGGTGGTGGTCGATCCGCGCCGCACGGAGACAGCGGCTGCCGCCGACCAGCACCTGGCCATCCGGCCGGGCACCGACGCGCTCCTCTTGCTCGCCATGCTTCACGTCGTCTTCGAGGAAGGGCGCGTGGACTTGCGCCACCTGGCCGCGTTCTCCGACGGGCTCCCGCTCCTGCGCGAGGCCGCGGCCCGCTTTCCGCCGGAGCGGATCGCCGAGCGCACCGGCATCTCCGCGCACGCCGTCCGCGACCTGGCGCGCGCCTTCGCCAACGCGCCGTCGGCGGTCGCCTACGGACGCGTCGGCGCCTCGACCCAGGAGTTCGGCGGGCTCACCGCGTGGCTCCTCGTCGCGCTCAACGCGGTGACCGGGAACGTCGATCGCGCGGGCGGGTTCATGTTCACGACCCCGGCCGCCGACATGGTCGCCCTCTCCGCCCGGACCGGCGACCGCGGGCACTTCGCCGTCTGGCGCAGCCGCGTGCGCGGGCTCCCGGAGTTCGGCGGGGAGCTGCCCGCCGCGACGCTGGCCGAGGAAATCGATACGCCGGGCGAGAAGGGCCAGATCCGCGCCTTGGTCACCTTCGCCGGCAATCCGGTCCTGTCGACCCCGAACGGCACGCGCCTGGATCGGGCGCTCTCCGGGCTCGACTACATGGTATCGATCGACCTCTATCGCAACGAGACCACGCGGCACGCGAACTTGATCCTGCCGACGAGCTTCGGGTTCGAGCGCGATCACTACGACCTCGTCTTCTACGTGCTCTCGGTGCGCAACGCCGCGCGATACGCGAAGGCGCTCGTGCCTCCGCCCCCGGGAGTCCGCGGGGACTTCGAGGTGCTGCTCGATCTCGCCTCGACCCTTCGCCGCCATGGCGGAGGACGCCGCGGATGGGCGCTGGGCGCGGCGCTCCGGGCGGCCCGCCTGCTGGGCGAGCGCCGGATCCTCGATCTCATGCTCCGGTTCGGTCCGCACCGGCTCTCCCTGCGCAAGCTCGAGCGCGATCCGCACGGCATCGACCTCGGCCCGCTGACGCCGCAGCTGCCCGCCCGGCTCGGCACGCCGGCGAAACGGGTGCAGCTCGCGCCCGCCATCTTCCTGCGCGACCTCGATCGGCTGGAGGCGCGACTTTCGCGGGCGCCCGCGGATCTGGTCCTCATCGGACGCCGCGCGCTGCGCAGCAACAACTCGTGGATGCACAACAGCCTGCGCCTGGTGAAGGGCCCGCCGGGGTGCGTGCTGCTCATGCACCCGGCCGACGCGGCCGAGCGCGGCCTCGAGTCGGGTGCGCGCGTCCGCGTGGCCTCGCGCGTGGGGAGCGTCGAAGTGCCGGTCGGCGTCACCGCCGACGTCGCTCGGGGCGTGGTCAGCCTGCCGCACGGGTGGGGACACACGCGGGAAGGCGCGGCGCTCGGCATCGCGGCCGCGCACGCCGGCGCCAGCCTGAACGACCTGACCGACGAGCAGTCCGTCGACGTGCTCTCCGGAAACGCGGCCTTCAGCGGCGTCCCGGTCGACGTGACGCGGGCGGCGGTCGACTGATGGAGCGGAAGAACCGCCAGTGGCTGCTCGCGCGACGGCCGGCGGGCGCGATCGCGCCCGGAGACTTCGAATGGGTGGAGCGCCCTGTTCCCGCGCCCGCGGAAGGCGAGGTGCTGGTGCGCAACCAGTGGCTCTCCTGCGATCCGACGCAGCGGAGCTGGATCGCCGGCGACACGTACCTCCCGGCGGTGCAGATCGGCGAGGTGGTGCGCTCGTTCGCGGTCGGAACGGTGATCGAATCCCGGCACGCGCGGTTCAAGGCCGGCCAGCTCGTGCAGGGACTGTTCGGGTGGCAGGACTACGCCTGCGCGCGGCCGGGAACGATCTCCGCTCCGGCGCCGGTGCCCGAAGGCGTACCCATCCAGACCGCGATGAGCGCGCTGGGCGCGACCGGCATCACCGCGTACTTCGGGCTGCTCGACGTCGGACGTCCGAAGGCCGGCGAGACGGTGGTGGTTTCCGGAGCGGCGGGCGCGACCGGCTCGGCGGCCGGGCAGATCGCGAAGATCCACGGCTGCCGCGTGATCGGCATCGCGGGCGGCGCCGAGAAGTGCCGTTGGCTCGTCGAGGAGTACGGGTTCGACGCGGCGGTCGACTACAAGGCCGGGCATGTGGGGAAGAAGCTGCGCGAGCTGTGCCCGAACGGTATCGACGTGTTCTTCGACAACGTCGGGGGAGAGATCCTCGACGCGGCGCTGGCCCGGCTCGCCATGCGCGGGCGCGTGGTGCTCTGCGGCGCGATCGCGCGCTACAACGATGCGGCGCAGGCGCCAGGCCCGAAGAACTACCTCAACCTGGTCGTGCAGCGCGGGCGCATGGAAGGCTTCATCGTCCTCGACTACTTCCCGCGCGCCGCCGAGGCGACCACGGCCATCGCGCGCTGGATGAACGAAGGACGATTCAAGGATCGGGTCGACGTCCAAGAGGGGCTGGAGAACGCTCCCGCGGCCCTGCAGCGGCTCTTCAAGGGCGAAAATCGAGGCAAGCAGCTGGTGCGTATCGCCGATGCGCCGTAGCGCGGCCCGGGCGAGCGGGCGGGCGAGCGCGCCCCAGCTGTCGCTTGCGGCCAGTCGTGCGGATGCCCACGGTTCCCGGAACCCACTCCGAGAGGCCTTCCGATGACGTTCGCACCCCGCAGGACGAAGCTCATTCCAGCGCTCGCAGGCGCCGCGCTGCTCTTCACCGCGGCGCCGGTCCGCGCCGAAGACGCCAAAGCGCAGCAGGGCGCAGCCGAACAACAGCCGCCGGAGAAGCACCACAGCAAGGCGAAGGGTGCCCTGGTGGGCGGCGCGGGCGGCGCGATCGTCGGCGGGAAGAAGGGCGCGGCGGTCGGCGCCGCCGGTGGCGCTCTCTACCAACACCACAAGAACAAGAAGGCCGAGAAGAAGCAGGCGAAGCAGCAGGACAAGTAGATCGGCCACGCGCGCCCGCCGGAGCTCGCCAGCGTTGCCATACCCCCTGGCGTGGAGCGGGCCCTGGCGTTAGGGTTACCGGCCCGACCGAACAGGAGGGTCGTTCCCATGGCATTGCGTATCGGAGACGAGGCGCCCAACTTCACCGCCCAGACGACCGAGGGCCCCATCGACTTCCACCAGTGGATCGGCAACCAGTGGGCCGTCCTCTTCTCGCATCCCAAGGACTTCACCCCGGTCTGCACCACCGAGCTCGGCTACATGGCGCGCATCAAGCCCGAGTTCGACAAGCGGAACACCAAGATCATCGGCCTCAGCGTCGACTCGGTCGAAGACCACAAGAAGTGGTCGAAGGACATCCAGGAGACGCAGGGCACCGCGCCCAACTACCCGATGATCGGCGATGCCGACTTCAAGGTGGCCAAGCTCTACGACATGCTCCCGGGGAGCGTCTCGGGCGACGCGAAGTCGCGCACGCCGGCGGACAACGCCACGGTGCGCGCCGTCTTCGTCATCGGCCCCGACAAGCGGATCAAGCTCATCCTCATGTACCCGATGACGACGGGCCGCAACTTCGACGAGGTGCTCCGCGTCCTCGATTCGATGCAGCTCACCGCGAAGCACAAGGTGGCGACCCCCGCGAACTGGAAGCAGGGGCAGGACGTCATCATCTCCGGGTCCGTCAGCGACGAGGACGCGAAGAAGCAATTCCCGCAGGGATGGAAGGCGCCCAAGCCCTACCTGCGCATCACCCAGCAGCCGAAATAGCTCTCCTCACGAGCGTTCGGGCTTCAGCTTCTCGTACGCGAGGACCGCCTTCTCGAGCGGCTCCGGCCAGGGCGCCGATTTGCGCGTGCGCGGATCGGCGTTGACGTAGACCAGCTCGCCGCTCGTGATCTGCTCCGGCCCGCGGAAGATGCCGAGCCGGAACTGCATCGAGGAGCGCCCGATGCGGGCGACGCGGCAGCCGACGTCGAGCACGTCGTCGTAGGTCGCCGACGCGTGGTACTCGGCCGCGGCCTTGACCGCGTAGATGTCGGTGCCGAACCGGTCGACGATGTCCTGGGGGTAGTTGAACCCGATCGCGCGCCAGTACTCCGAGACGGCCACGTCGAAATAGAGGAAATAGTGGCCGTTGAAAACGACGTCCTGGCGGTCGACCTCCGCCCAGCGCAGGCGCAGCGTGTGGAAGAAGGTGAAGTCGTCGCGCGTCACGCGATCCCAGTATACGGATTCCTCGATTCGGAGTGGTCGCCTGGACGCGCCGCCCGGTTTTTGGCAGCATCGACCCGTCTCGAAGACCGCGTACAGTCCACATGGGAGGTCGCATGCTGCGTTTCATCGCGCTAGCTGCAGCGGCAGCGTTCGCTGCGTCCGCCGCACGGGCACAGGACTCGATCAAGATCGCCATCCTCGGGCCGATGGCTTTCGCGCAGGGCGAGAACCACTGGGCAGGCGCGGAGCTCGCGCGCGACGAGATCAACAAGGCGGGCGGCATCTCGGTCGCGGGAAAGAAGAAGCAGATCGAGCTCGTGCGCGTCGACACCAACGAGATCCAGTCGGTGACCGACGCGACGAACGCGATGGAGCGGGCCATCACCCGCGACAAGGCCGACTTCGTCGTCGGCGGGTTCCGCTCGGAGGCGGTGCTGGCGATGCAGGAAGTCGCGATGGACAACAAGAAGCTCTTCCTCGGCGTCGGCGCCGCCGACGCGAAGCTCGGCGCGAACGTGGAGAAGGACTACAACCGGTACAAGTACTGGTTCCGCGTCACGCCGCTCAACTCGCCGGAACTTGGCAAGACGATCTTCTCCGTGCTCGGCACCATCGCCGGCCAGATCCGCGCGTCCCTGCACTAGGAGACGCCCAAGGTGGCGATCCTGGCCGAGTAGGTGCTCTGGACGCAGGCCATCGTCGCCGCCGCCCAGTCGAACCT
>JBJMQJ010000392.1:0-4693 GCA_045802765.1 Myxococcales bacterium | reverse complement strand
GCGCTGATCCATCGACCGATCGACCCGAGCAGAGTCTCCCAGGCCGACGGCGCCGCACTTCGCGAGGCCGGCGAGACAGCTGCGAGGTGGCTTTCGGATGCCGCTGCCGCGATCCCGGCGCTCATGCCCATTCCGCCATTCCACGCGCCCGCCAGCCTGGCCAGCGTCGAAAGCAATCCGGAGGCGCGGCTCCGGGCGAGGTGGTTCGAGCTTCTCGACGATCGAATCGCGCGCGAGGCCGCGCAAGGCCGGACCGCGGCGGACGCGGAGGCGACGTCGTGACATATCGTGCCGCTGGAGCTTGCGCTTTGCTGTCGTTCGCCTGCGCAACTTCGTACCTCAGCCGCGCGCCGCCTTCACCCGAGTCGGCGTTCCAATCCCCGTCGGGCGATGCGCACGACTTCTCGCTCGCACCGCTCCCATCGCTCCCGGTCGAGACGGAAGCAGCCACCATCGACGCGGAGCGCGTCTACCGCCTGCCGGATCTCATCGACGTCGCGGAATCGACCAATCCCGACACGCGCATCGAATGGGAGAAAGCCCGGCAGGCAGCTCTCGCCGTCGGAATTGCCAGATCGGAGTATCTGCCGACCATCTCCGCCCTGGCGCTGGGTGGATATCGCCGCACGTGGTTTCAAGCTCCGACCCTGAGCAACTCGGCCGTGACGGTCAGTCCCTCCGAGTTCCTCCCGGGCGTGTCCTTTCCCTTGCCCGCCGTGACCGGGTCGAAACACGTCGCCGTCGACTCGTTCGACCTGCTTCCTTTTCTCGCGATTCGCTGGCAATTGCTCGATTTCGGGCGAAGCGCCGGAGTCGACGCCGCCGAACATGCCTCCGTCGCCGCCAACGTTTCCTTCACAGCCGCTCACCAGAAGGTCGTCTTCGAGGTCGCCCGGGCCTATCTCCGGTTGAGCGCCGCCCGCGCGCAGACGGTGGTGGCGCGTGAGGCGCTTCAGCGAACCCGCGGAATCGCGAAGGCGGCGGAGGCTCGCCGCGAGCGCGGGCTGGCGACTACGATCGAGATCGTCGAGGCGCGAAGAGAAGTGGCGCAGGGCGAGTACGGTCTTGCGCAGGCGCAGGCCGCCGAAGTGGCGGTCTACACCGCGCTGCTCGCGACGCTCGGCGTGGATCCACTCATCAGGCTGAACGTCGCCGCCACGTTCAGCAGGGACCTGCCGGAGCGCCTCGACGGCAGCGTGGATTCGTATTTGCGTGCCGCGCTGCGAACGCGACCGGACCTGCAGGCGGCGCTCGCCATGCGCTCATCCGCCCAGGCGATTGTCGAAAAGAGCCAGGCGACGTTCCTACCGCGAATGAGCTTGACCGGAACGGCGGGCGCCGGGTGGCTCGGAGCGAAGACCGACCGCGGGTCATGGGAGACTGCGACTCTCCCCAACGTGGCGGGCCTGATGACCTTCGAATGGACTCTGTTCGACTTCGGCGTCCGGCAAGCGCAGACTGAGATTGCGCGCTCGCGCAGCAACGAGGCGGAGCAGGTGGTCGAGAAGGCGCAGCGGCAGGCCACGCAGGAGGTGGTCGCCGCGTATGACGAGGTCAACGCGAACCTCGCGCGCTACAAGGCTGCTTCCTCACTCGAACGGAGCGCCGCGGTCGCCGAGGACGCCGTCACCAAGTCGTACGCAAACGGCCTCTCGACGCTCACCGATACGTTGAGCGCGCAGAAGGCGCGTTCGCTGGCGTCGGCGGGCAAGGAGCAGGCGTTTTCGGAAGCACTCATTTCCGCAACCGCGCTCGTGTTCGCCTCGGGGCAGCTTGGGTCCGCCGACGCGGTGCCGGACTTCCGCAAGTGATCGACTCTCATTCAGCCGATGCCGACCTGGTCCCAGATGGAAACGGCGCGGTTCCCGTCAGTTCCCAGCCACCGTCCGGCTCGGCGAACGCGTCGGCGGCCAGGTTTTTCTGTCGTGCCTGAGCGGCGGTGACGAGCGCGTCGGAGCGCTCCGTGGGTTTGCCGAGCGCAACCACGTAGCGACCCTTGAGCTTCGTCCTGTAGATGCTGACCAGCGGCATCATCCCCACATCCTTCGCGGTGCGCAGCTTCTCGTTGGCGACTTCCTCCACGGCGCCGAGATCGGTTCCAGGAAGCGTCGCCAGCAGGACGAGCCAGGGATTCGACGGGGCTTTCGCTGGGGCGGCAGCGTCGATCCGGGCCTGGATATCCGGACTCTCGACCGGAGCGCCGCTCTCGCGGATCTTCTCCGCCATCTGTCGAAGCGCCGGCCGCCCTCTGCCGGCGAGGAGCTCGCCGGCAGCGTCGACGATCCGCTGCGACGCCATGGCTTCCCGGCCGCTTTCGCGAAGTCTCGACAGATGCGGTGCAACGAGCGTGATCACCTGGAGCTCGAGGTTGTCGGCTGCCCTGCCGGACTCCAGATCAGCTTGGAGTCGGACCAACGACCTCTGCAGTTCGTCGCGCTGCTGCTCGAAGCGGCCGTCCTGCTCGTTCTGGCGGGTCGCAAGCCTCCAATACCCGTACGCAAAGGCGAACGACACCACGAACGCGAACGCCGCGATCACCGCTTCGAACGAGCTGGGTTTCTTCGCTTCAGCCGACATCCGGGCAGATGAAGCACGGGCTGTGCCACCGCCCGATTGTCAGTACCTCTCCGGGACATACTTGAACGGATAGTCGGGATCCACGTACCCGTCCGGTTTCTGGCGCTCAGGCAACTCGGGCCGTTTCACGTTCTGCGTCACGTCCTTGTAGGGAATCCGCGAGAGCAGGTGGCGGATCACGTTCAGGCGCGCGCGCCGGTTGTCATCTGAACGGACCACGTACCAGGGCGCGAAGGGCAGGTCGGTGGCGGCGAACATCGCGTCCCGCGCGCGGGAGTAATCGTACCAGCGGCCGTACGACTCGAGGTCCATGGGCGAGAGCTTCCAGATCTTGCGTCCGTCGTCGATGCGCGCCTGTAGCCTGCGGGTCTGCTCCTTCTCGCTCACCTCCATCCAGTACTTGAGGAGCAGGATCCTCGACTGGACCGAGGCGTGCTCTACGCGCGGAATGGCATCGAGGAAGTGCTCCACTTCCACCTCGTTGGCGAACCCCATCACGCGCTCGACGCCCGCCCGGTTGTACCAGCTGCGATCGAAGATCACGACCTCGCGCTGGACCTGGCGCATCGCGGCGGATCCTCATCCAGCAGTCTACGACCGCCGCGGGAGGTCGATGTGGATCTCGACACGGCGATTCTCCGCCCGGCCTTCCTCGGTCGCATTGCTCGCGATCGGGCGCGCCGCGCCCACGCCGATCACCAGGATCTGGCGCGGGTTGACGCCGCGGCTGGCCAGGAGGTCCCGGACGGCTTCGGCGCGCCGCAGCGAAAGCTCCTCGTTGTGGGCGACGGTTCCCTCCGAGTCGCTGTGGCCCTCGATCCGGATACGGTCCTCGGGGTACCTGGCCAGGATGTCGCCGAGCTGCGCAAGTTGTTCCACGGCGGCCGGCTTCAGGACCGCGCTGTCGTAGCTGAAGAGCAGCGACGACCTCAAGTTGACCAGGATGCCGTTTTCGGTGCGCCGCGCGTCGGAGATCTGCCCGAGTTCCTGCTCCTGCTTGTCCAGGTAATTGCCGATGGCACCTCCGGCGACACCTCCCACGACCGCGCCGATGGCGGCGCCTTCCCATCCGCCCGCGATCGCGCCGACCCCGGCGCCCACCCCCGCTCCGGCGCCTGCCCCGATCGCGGTGTCCTTGCCGGGAGTGGCGCATCCCCCAAGAACGAACACAGCCGACACGACGAACAGGAAATTGCGCATCCGAGTCTCCTCCGCAGCCAGCGTCACCGATGCTCCCGGCTCAAGCGACCGCCAGCTTCTCGGCGCCCTTGTTCCGGATCTCGACGCCGTTGCCGTCTTCGAAGACGATCAGCGCTCGCCTCCAGGCGCCGACGGCCATCTGGGTCTCCGGGTGGACCTCGAACGCGCGCGAGATGAGCCGGTAGGCCGCGTCGCAGTTCCCCGACCCGCAAACCCGCAGCTCGTCCTTCGGAATCATCGGCACCGCGACGGTCAAACCGTGCGCCCAGACGACGATCACGCTGACCGCGGCGCTGAACTCGACACGCCCGCAGCGGAAACAGTCGCGCTTCACCGGAATCTCACGGAGCATCTGCCTTGTCTCCCGGCCACCGGGTCGATGCCCGGGGTCCAGACCAGAGCTGATGCAGCGTCCATGCCGGCCGGGCGCCGAGGTTCGAGGCCGTCGTTTGCCTGCCTGACCTCGTACCTCATCCGCGCGGTCCCCCTTCGCCCGATTCGGCGTTGCCGTCTCGTTCCGGCGACGCGCGCGACTTCTCGCTGGCACCGCATCCGTCGCTGCCGGTCGCCGCGGCAACCCCTGGTGCTCTGGAAATTGACGGATTGCGATCTCTCCTGTTCGGCGATCCGGCAACAGGCGAAACACCGGCGCAGGCGGTGTTACCGAACGAAGACTCCAGCGGTGCATCGCTGATCGTCCCGGCGCGCGGCGGGCCTGTCGATTGGGCTAGTGCGGTCCATCCACGTGGCTCGTTCGATCACGGCGTACGCGCAGCTGCCCTTTGCCAAAGTGCGGGATCGTCGAACGAATTCAGGATCTGGCACGACGGCTGCTAGGTCGACCCCAAGGAGGCGGGAGTTGATCGCCGGGGTCGTCACAACCAAGCACGTTCTGCTGCACACGGTGACCATCGTC
>JBJMQJ010000391.1:0-4189 GCA_045802765.1 Myxococcales bacterium | reverse complement strand
CGTCGCGGCGGCAGTCTGGCAGTGGAAGCGCAGCCGCATCGACTCGGGCTTCTTGGCCCCGAAGCGCCGGGCGATCTTCGCCCAGCAGCGGCGCGCGGCGCGGAACTTGGCGATCTCCTCGAAGAAGTCCTGCTGCGCGACGAAGTAGAAAGCCAGCCTCGGCGCGAACTCGTCGACGGGCACCCCGGCTTGGGTGACCTCCTGCAGGTATGCCACCGCATTGCACATGGTGAAAGCCAGCTCCTGCACCGCGTTCGCGCCGGCCTCGCTGATGTGGTAGCCGCTGATGTTGATCGGGTTGTAGCGGGCGAGATTGCGCGCCGAGTAGACGATCAGGTCGCGCACCACGCGCATCGACGGGCGGATGGGGAAGATCCATTCCTTCTGCGCCTGGTATTCCTTGAGGATGTCCGCCTGCACGGTGCCGGAAAGCTTGTTCAAGTCGTAGCCGCGCTCCTGCGCGAGCGCGACGTACATGGCGAGCAGGATCCAGGCCGTCGGGTTGATGGTCATCGAGACCGAGATCTTCTCCAGGTCGATGCCTTCGAAGAGCGCCCGCATGTCGTCGAGGGTGTCGACGGCGACGCCCTCGCGGCCCACTTCGCCTTCGGAGAGCGGGTCGTCGGAGTCGTAGCCCATCAGCGTGGGCATGTCGAAATCGACGGAGAGGCCCGTCTGCCCGTGCTCGATGAGGTAGCGGAAGCGGCGGTTGGTGTCCTCGCCGGTGCCGAACCCGGCGATCTGGCGCATGGTCCAGTTCCGCCCGCGGTACATGGTCGGATACGGACCGCGGGTGAAGGGGAACTTTCCGGGAAATCCGATCTCCTCGAACGGCACCGCGTCCTCCGGCGTGTATACCCGGTGCACGGGGATGCCGGAGGCCGTCTCGTACCGGTCCTTCGCTTCGGGCTGCCGCTTGCGGAACTCGCGCAGCTCGTTCTGCTCCCACTCGAGGCGCTGCGCGCGTGCCTTCTCCTTCTCGTCGCTCATGTCAGCTCTCCACGGACGCCCTTGCGGTACAGCTCGCGGTCGTCGATCACGCGCTTGGCCTTGAACTCGGTGCGCGGGATGGTCCCCTGCTCGACCAGCTCGAGCCTGGGCCGCACTCCGACCCGCGCCTGCAGCCGCTCGCGCATCTGGCGCTCCAGCGCCGCGGCGTCGCGTCCCGGAGCGATCTCCGCGCGGACGAGGAGATCGTCCATCGCCTCGCGGCGCGAGATGATGACGCGGAACTCGCCGCCGAATCCGTCGACCGCGCGCAATACGTCCTCGATCGCCGACGGGTAGATGTTCTCTCCGCGGACGATGAACATGTCGTCGATCCGGCCGTAGATGCCCTGGGGGAGCCGCGGATAGGTCCGCCCGCACGGGCAGGGAGCGTCGGTCCAACGTGTCAGGTCGCCCGCGACGAAGCGGATCATCGGCTGCGAGGTGCGCTCGAGATGCGTGTAGACGGGCGTCCCTTCCGCGCCGTACGGCAGCGGCTGGAACGTCTTCGGATCGCAGACCTCGGTGTAGACGATGTCCTGCCACAGGTGCATGCCGCCGCGAGAGGCGCATTCGCCGTCCGTCATCCAGGGCGACATCTCCGCGGTGGATCCCATGTCGATGCAGGCCGCTCCGAAGGTCTCCTCGATCTGCTTCTTGGTCGAGGGGATGCCGGCGCCCGGCTCTCCGGAGAAGAAGAGCACGCGGAAGCCGAGCGAGCGCGGATCGATCCCTTCCCGCTTCGCCGTGTCCGCGAAATGGAGCGCGTACGAGGGTGTCCCGTAGAAACCGGTGGGCTTCATCTCGCGCGCCCATTGCACGCCCATGAGCGTCTGACCAGCCACTCCGGCGCCGAAGGGGAACGCCGTCGCTCCCAGGCGCTCCACGCCGATGAGCGCGCCCCACGAGCCCATGTACAGGCTGAAGAAGGAGCAGATCATCACCCGGTCGCGCGGGCGGATCCCCGCGCCCCAGAGGATGCGCGCGTGCGCCTCGGCGATCCGCGCCCAGTCGTCGCGGCCGATGCCGAACACGGTGGGCCGGCCAGTCGTGCCGCTGGTGCCGTGGATGCGCGCCACCTCCGCCGGATCGATGCACAGGTAGTCCCCGAAGGGGGGATGGGCAGCCTGGGCGGCGCGCAGCTCGTTCTTCTGCACCACGGGAAACCGCGCCAGATCGCGCAAGCTGCGCAGCGAATCGGGCGACACGCCCGCCTCGTCCCACTTGCGCCGGTAGAACGGGCTCTTCTCCCAGGCCCAGCGCATCTGAGCGCGCAGCTTGGCGAGGATCAGCTCCTCGCGCGCCTCGGGGTGCGCACGCTCCACCTCGGGCAGCCACTCCGCCGCGTCCGCCGCCGGACGATATGCGGGGTCGTAGCGAGGGGGCCAGGCGCGCAGATCGACGCCGCGCTCGCGGGCGATGCGGCTCAGGTCGAGCGGCATCCGTTCACTCCAGCGGACGCGCCGCGGCCAGCTCGCGGATGCGCGTGACGATCACGTCCGGTGGAGTGTCCTGCGGGAACACGTCCGCGACTCCCTGGTTGCGCAGCGTCTCGATGTCGTCGTCCGGTATGACGCCGCCGATCACCACCGCGACGTCGCCGGCGCCCGAGGCGCGCAGCTTTTCCACGATCCGCGGCACGAGCGACATGTGCGCGCCCGAGAGCAGGCTGATGCCGACGACGTCGACGTCCTCCTGCACGGCCGCGCTGACGATCTGGTCCGGCGTGCGGTGCAAGCCCGTGTAGACGACCTCCATCCCCGCGTCGCGGAGGATGCGGGCGACCACCTTCGCGCCGCGATCGTGGCCGTCGAGCCCCGCCTTCGCCACCAGCACCCGGACAGGACGCGCCATGATCTCCTCCAGCCGCGGCAAATTGCAGAGTGGCCATCTCCAGCGCGGCGCGCAGGATAAGCGGCGGGCCCCGTCCGATCAACGCGGACGCGGGCGCGCCGTCGGCTGGCCGCCCGGCATGCGGCCGGGCCGCGGCTATTGACGGCCGCGCTTCAGTACTCCCGTCTCGTAGAGCAGCGCTGCCCGCTGTACGAGGCCCCCGATGACGCGCCCGTAGAAGCGAGGCATCGAGCTCCCTCCACCCTCGCCCGCGCCGAACGAGGCGTGCGCGTCGCGCCCGGCGAAGGTGGCGAGGAAACCGCGGTCGATGAGCGTCTTGACCCAGGGATACGTCTCCTCGCTCACCTCGGCGACCGCCGCGGCCCTGACCTTGCCATCGGGCGCGAGCGCCACCGCGACGCGCACCGGGCCGTGGATCGTGTACTCGGTGAGGAAGGTGACCGCGCCCACGTCGTGCTGCTGCTCGTCGCGCCCGATGTAGAAGCGGTAGAAGTCCTCGTCCGGCGCCCACCCGGTCTCCTTCTCGATGGACTGCCGCTCGGCGGGCGTCAACCGCACCTCGCGCTGGAAGTACCGCTTCGAGCCGGCGAGCAGGTTGGCCACCGCATCCCGGTCGGAGACGAGTAGGACGGGGGGAGTGACGTGCGCAAGCGCCGGCGCCGCCGCCATCGCGCAGAGCAGGAAGACGAGTCGACGAGTCATGTTGCCTCCTTCCGAAGCCACAGGTCGTGCATGGAGAACGCCGCGATCAGCACGTAGCCGAGCGCGAACAAGGTGCCGCCGGTGATCACCAGGACGCCCAGCGAGGGCGAGACGAACCGCGTCGCCCACATCCCGCCAATGTCGACGAGCGTCCCCACGAACGGGAGGGCGACGATGGCGGCCTTCGGTCCCTCGCGCAGCGGCACGAAGAGGAAGATGAGCCCGAGCAGTCCGGCGATCAGCGTCTGCCCGAAGAGGTGGGTGTGGCTGGTCTGGATGAGCAGCGGCGTGCGCATCCAGACCTTCGCCTCGTGGGAGAGCTGCCCGAGGTCGATCTCCTGCTCTCCGCTCATCTCGCCGTGGCGCATGCCCGCCATCGGCATTTCGGGAGCGAGGCTTTGCTGCACGGCGACCGGCGAGATGCCGACGGCGGTGGAAGCCTGCATGAATGCGGCCAGCGAACCGCAGCCGATCCCGAGCAGGAACAGGGTGCAGAAGACCTTGGCGCTGAGGGGGAGGCGCGAGAGGTAGATGCCATTCATGGGTTCCCTCAATAATTGACGACCAGTTGGGCCGTCACGACGTGGGCGGTATTCGCCGCCTGGGTAATCGGGATGCCGGGTGGCACGTCCGCGAAGACCGTCTG
>JBJMQJ010000390.1:0-6283 GCA_045802765.1 Myxococcales bacterium | reverse complement strand
GGGCTGCGCGGCGCTCAAGGGCGGGGAAACGTACTCCCTCGCCCTGGACGGCGCGCCGGTCGCCGGCGCCACGTTCATCGCCTCGCCGTGCCCGAGGCTCGATCCGCCGCGCGCCGAGCTTCGCGTCCGGCCGCGCGACTCGTCGATCGTCGCCGACGTCCGGCTCGATTGGCCTGCGCGCGTCGCGTTGCAGGTGGGCACCTGTCCGGGGCCGTTCTGCGGCGTCGACCAGAGCTTCGCGAGCTGCGCGCCTGACCCATGCACGCCGCCCGCCGACGCGGGCTGCGCGGTCTCCTTGCGCGTGGACGGGCTGCTCAAATCGACGCCCTACGCGTTGCAGCTCCTCCTGGAAGACGACGAGGGTCACCTGGTGCGGGGCGCCATGGAGCAGGTCATGACGACCGGCGCGCTGCCGCGCCTGGCCATCTCTGAAGTGATGGCGTCGCCGCCGTTGCCGATCCCGCGCAGCGACGGCGAGTACGTGGAGATCCTCAACGCGGGCACCACGCCTGCCGACCTGTCCGGGGCGGCGCTGCAGGGCATCGATGGCATCGCGCGGCCGCTCGCGCCCGATGCCATCGGCGCCGTCGTCCTGCTGCCGGGCGCTCGCGCGCTCGCGGTGGGCGCTTCGTTCGATGCAAGCCGGTACGCGCTTCCCGCCGGCGTGCCGGTGCTGCGCGCGTCCACGCAGCGGCTTCTCGGGCGCGGATTGTCGAACGATTCGCCGCCGCTCGTCGCGCTGCTCGCGTCGGATGCGGACGGCGGCATGGCCGAGGTCGACCGGTATCCGGGCGCCGAGCCGAGATGTCCGGCCGGAGAAAGCATCGAGGCGGGGCGCTCCGGCGCCTGGACGTGCGGAGTCGACGGCGGCTCGCCGGGCCGGGCGCCCTGAACGTTGGCGCGGGCGCGCCGCGCGTGCTAGATGCGCTCGGAACGGGAGTCGCGGAGCAGCCATGTCGGGCCACAACCGGTGGACCAAGATCAAGCGGAAGAAGGAGGCGATGGGCGCCAGCAAGGGGGCGCTCTTCACCAAGCTGATCCGCGAGGTGACGGTCGCTGCCCGCAACGGAGGCGGCGACCCTGACCACAATGCCCGCCTGCGCTCGGCCGTCCTCGCCGCGCGCGAAGCGAACATGCCCAACGACACCATCGCCCGCGCCGTCAAGAAGGGCACCGGCGAGCTGGAGGGTGTCGCGTACGAGGAGATGACCTACGAGGGATATGGCCCGGCCGGCGTCGCTCTGGTGGTCGAGGTGCTGACCGACAACAAGAACCGCACCGCGGGCGACGTGCGCGCCATCTTCGCCAAGTCGGGCGGAGCGATGGGCGCGCACGGATCGGTGGCCTTCCAGTTCGACCGCAAGGGCATCGTGCCCGTGAAGAAGGGCCCCACGGAGGACCAGGTGGTCGACCTGGCGCTCGAGGCGGGGGCCGAAGACGTGGTGGCTGACGACGAGGGCGGATTCGAGGTGCGCACCGAGCCCGCCGCGCTGATGCAGGTGCACAAGGCGCTGGAGGGGAAGCTGCCGGTCGGCGCGCCGAGGATGGTCTTCCTGCCGAAGAGCACGGTGCAGGTCTCCGGAGACGCCGCCGAGAAGGTGCTTCGGCTCATCGAGAACCTCGAGGAGAACGACGACGTGCAGCACGTCTACGCGAACTTCGAGATGGACGAGAGCACCATCGCGCAGCTCGAGTCGCGCGCCTAGGGAGGGGAACTGCGCGTCCTCGGGATCGACCCCGGCTCACGGTACTGCGGGTTCGGCGTCGTCGAGGACGCCGGCAGCGCGCGCATGCGGCACGTCGAGCACGGCGTCCTGGCGGTCGGCGAAGAAGGACCGGTCGAGGCGCGGCTCGCCGCGCTCCACCTGGGCCTCGTGCAGGCGCTGGAAAGGCACCGGCCGCAGATCGTCGCCATCGAAGAGGTCTTCCACGCCCGCAATTCGCGCTCCGCGCTGGTCTTGGGCCAGGCGCGCGGGGTGGCGCTGCTCGCCGCGGCGCAGGCGGGCGCGCAAGTGCGCAGCTTCGCCCCGTCGATGATCAAGCAGGCGGTGACGGGGACGGGCAGGGCGGAGAAGGAGCAGGTGGGCCGCATGGTCTGCGTCCTGCTCGGCATCGCGGTCCGCGAGCGGATGGACGCGACCGACGCGCTCGCCGCGGCGATCTGCGGGCTCCTGCGGGCGCGCGAGCCCGTAGCGGGCCGGGCGGACGAGCGCGCTCCGCGCGACTGGCGGGCGGCACTGGGGCGCTCCTTGCGGGGACGGCGGTGATCGCGAGGCTCTCCGGGACCCTCCTGGAGAAGCGCGGAGATCTGGCGGTCGTGGACGTGGCCGGCGTCGGGTACCAGGTCCACCTCTCCCTGCAATCGGTGGCGCGCTTGCCGGCCGAGGGCGGACAGGTGCAGCTGCGCACGTACACGCACGTGCGCGAGGACGCTCTGCAGCTGTTCGGGTTCGCCAGCGAGGAGGAGGAGCGGCTCTTCCTGCTGCTCATCGGCGTCAGCGGCGTCGGTCCTCGGCTGGCGCAGACCATCCTCTCGGGGATGCCCGCGGGCGAGCTTGCCGCCGCCCTCACCGCCGGAGAGATCGCGCGCCTGACGCAGATCTCCGGCGTGGGCAAGAAGACGGCGGAGCGGCTGGTGGTGGAGCTGAAGGACAAGCTGAAGTCCTCGGGGCTTCTGGGCCGCGGCGCGCCGATGGCGGCGCCGCTGCCGGGAAGCGGGGCGCTGGTCAGTGCGCTCTTGAACCTCGGCTACAAGCCCGCGACGGCGGAGCGGACGGCGGAGGCCGTGCGGCGCGCCCTGGGACCCGCGGCCGCCGTGGAGGATCAGCTCCGGGAGGCGCTGCGGCTCATCTCGGGAGCGCCGTGAAAGCGGGGTCGCGAGCGGGGTCGGGGTCGCGTTCGGAGTCGGGATCGCGTTCGGGGTCGGGGTCGGCGTCGGCGGAGCTGGAGATTCGCGAGTTGACGGCGGACCTGTGGCCCGCGTTCGAAAAGCTCTTCGGGCCCAACGGTGCGTGCGCCGGATGCTGGTGCATGTGGTGGCGCATTCGCGACGGCGAGCGCTTCGACGACGTGCGCGGTCCCCAGGCCAAGCGGCGGCAGAAGGCGTTGGTGCTCGCCGGGAAGTCGCGCGGGCTGCTGGCATTCGCCGAGGGCGAGCCGGTCGCTTGGTGCGCCTACGGCCCCCGCGCGGAATTCGCCGCGCTGGCCAGGTCGCGCACGCTGGCCTGCGACGATGCGGAGCAGGTCTGGTCCTTGCCCTGCTTCTTCATCAAGGCGGGCTGGCGCGGCCGCGGCATCGCGCGCGCCCTGCTGCGCGAGGCGCTCGCCGCGCTGAAGACGCAGGGTGCCCGCATCGCGGAGGCGTACCCGGTCCGCCCTCCGGCGAGCAATGCCGGCGCGTTCACCGGGACCGTCCCTTGGCTCGAGTCGGAAGGGTTCCGCATGGTGACGAAGCGGCCTCGCGGCCGGCAGCGCGCCCGCAGATCGCTGTGATAGCGTAGCCCGCGATGCAAGAAGCGAAGCGGAAGCGGGAGGTGGAGGCGGAGCAGCTCGGGGACGACGCGCGCTTCGACAGCTCGCTGCGGCCGAGAAGCTTCGACGAGGTGGTCGGCCAGACCGCTCTGCTCGACAACCTCAAGGTGTTCGTGAAGGCCGCAGGAGCGCGCGGCGAGCCGCTCGATCACGTGCTCTTCTGCGGTCCCCCCGGGCTGGGCAAGACGAGCCTCGCGCACGTAATCGCGAACGAGCTGGGCGCGCAGATCCACGTGACCAGCGGCCCCGCGCTCGAGCGCAAGGGCGACCTCGCCGGCATCCTGACCAACCTCGCCGACGGCGACGTGCTCTTCATCGACGAGATCCACCGGCTCAACCCGGCCATCGAGGAGAACCTCTACCCGGCGATGGAGACGTACACCTTCGACATCGTCATCGGCGACGGCGCCGGGGCGCGCGCCATCAAGCTGCCGCTCAAGCGCTTCACGCTGATCGGCGCCACGACACGGACGGGACTCCTCACCGGTCCGCTGCGCGACCGGTTCGGCATCGTGAACCGTCTCGACTTCTATCCGCCGGGGGACCTGCAGGAGATCGTCCGCCGCTCCGCGCGCAAGCTGCAAGTGCAGGTCGACGATCCGGGCGCGCACGAGATCGCCCGCCGCGCCCGCGGCACGCCGCGCATCGCCAACCGGCTGCTGCGCAGGGTGCGCGACTTCGCCGAGGTCGAAGGCGACGGGCGCGTCACGCAGAAGGTCGCCGACCGGGCCCTCCACCGGCTCGAAGTCGATGGCGCCGGCCTCGACCCGATGGACCGGAAGATCCTGGCCACGCTGATCGACAAGTTCGGCGGCGGCCCTGTCGGCGTCGACACGGTGGCCACCGCGGTCGGCGAGCAGCCCGACACGATCGAAGACGTCTACGAACCCTTCCTGATGATGGAAGGTTTCCTGGTCCGCACCCCCCGCGGCCGCGCCGCCACCCCTCGCGCCTACGAGCACCTCGGCCGCAAGATCCCCACCGCCCTCCAAGGCTCCCTCCTCTAACCGAGCCGCAACGATTCAAAGGGATCACCGCGAAGCTCGCGAAGCGCGCGAAGAAATCTAATCCCCCAGACTTCGCGCGCTTCGCGCTCTTCGCGGTGAATGCTCTTTGGCCCGGAGTGGATGCAAAGTCGCGGGGCCGGTGGAGTTGCGGGACAATCGGGGGGTGGAGCGGCGCAGCTTTGCTCAGGATTTCTTCTTCGAGCTGATGCGCGACTCGCAGCGCGTCCGCGCGGTCTACCTGGCGGAGCGCGAGCGGTGGATCCGCACGCTGGAGATCGCCGGGCGCGAGGAGGTCCTCTTCGAGCTGGAGATGCTGCTCCGCGGGATCGATCGGTTCTTCAACCCGCGCAACCTGTTCGGCGACGAGCAGCCGCCCGCCGACCGCGATTTCCGCGAGGAGCTGAAAGCGGTTCGCGACGCCGTCCACCGCGCCGCGCACCTGTCCCGCCGCCTCATCGTGCAGAAGCAGGAGCAGGCGCTGCTCTTCCGCAGCTTCGTCGAGGGCACTCTGTCCGACGACCAGGCGCGGGCGCGTCTCGGCGCCGAGCTGCGCGAGCAGCGCACGCCGGAGGAGAGCCTGTTCCTTCTCCGCAGCGGGCTCTCCGCGCAGCAAGGCATCATCGACCACCTGCTGCGCGTGGAGGTCACGCCCCCGCAGGTCTTCCTCGACGTCGGCCGCGCGCTGCAGCACGAGCTGTTTGCCTCGAGGTACTTCTGCCCGCCCGGCGCGCTCGAGTTCCGCGCCGAGTACGACCGGGTCAGCTCGGTGAAGCTCCTCGAGGCGCTCCGCCAGACCGAGGACGACAAGAGGCGCCGCGCCTTCGCTCTGGCGCTCCTCGCCGCGTTCCGCTCGCTGCGCAGCCTGCGCTACGTCCCTCCGCCTCCGACGCCGCACAGCCGCCGCGTGCTGGTCGTCCTGGCGCTGGTCCGCAGCGAGGTGGCGGCGTTGATCGGCTATCTCGAATCCGAGCTGGCGCGGCTCGTCGCAACGGTCGACGGCGCCGGGGCGGCGGCGGCAGCGGGCCGCGCGGCGGCGGTCCCCATCCGCGCAGCGCTCGAGCGCATCCCGCCCATCCTCTCCCGGCCGATCACGGATCGCGCGCAGATCGACGCCCACCGCGACCACCTCGCGGGCGCCGCGAAAGACGCGATCGGCGCCATCGCGGCGGCGCTCAATCCGACCCTCTCCCGCGAAGCGCTCTTCGACGCCCAGGAGGGGCGCGCCGAGCTGTCGGTGCGGCTGCGGCTCGACCTGTGCCTCTTCCGCGAGATGTGCCGCGCGACCGCCGGGCGCCTCGCGCAGGCCGGCGCCGACGTCTCGATGGTGCAGCCGCTCCGCCGTTTCTCCCTGGAATTCCGCGACGTCGGCTACCAGCTGCTGCGCCACAGCGATCGCGAGCTGTTCGATCGGTTTCTCGACCTCTTGGGCTCATGGGGCGGGAGCGCTCCGGAGAGCACCCCCCACCGGATCCACAAGCTGCGCGAAGACTGCCGCCGCTTCGGCGAGATCCTCGAGCGGGCGCTCGAGAACGTGAACAAGCGTTCCGAGTTGCAGAAGCTCCCCCTCGACGATGGCGTGGTCCGGGAAGCGCTTGCCAGGCGGCTCGAGGCCGTGTAAGCAGCACCGCGACATCCGTGTCGCAGTCCAATCGCACAAGCATTGCCGCTGCAAGGGCAGGGCAGCCGAACCTCCGGGGGCCGCCTTGATCGTCCTCTTTTAACCTCGGGGGAGCGTGGAGAGTTTT
>JBJMQJ010000389.1:0-10738 GCA_045802765.1 Myxococcales bacterium | reverse complement strand
GAAGATCGAAGCCACGTAATTCAGCACGTCGGTGGAGCAGATCTCGCAGTAGCCGTAGGACTTGATCATGCGGTCCTTGACGATGTCGATCTTCTCCTGCGTGTCCTTGTCGACCACCGACGAGACCAGGTTCTTCAGCTTGATCGAGTCCTTCTGGTCCTCGAAGAGCTTCAGCTCCAGCGCCTTGTGCAGCCGCTCGTTGGTCCGGTAGTTGAAGGTCTTCCCTTCGATGGCCAGGGCGCCGATGTAGTTCATGATCTCGCGGCGGAAGTCGTCCTTGCGCGACTCCGGGATGTCGATCTTCTCCTCGATGGCGCGCATCAGCCGTTCGTCGGGTTCCTCGTACTGCCCCGTGTACTTGTTGCGGACCTTCTCCCGCTGCGTGTACGCCTTGATGTTGTCGATGTAGTTCCCGCACAGCTTGGCGATGGCGTCCTCGTCGGCCGAGATGGCGCGCTGGACTTCGTTCTTCACGATGTCCTCGTACTCGCCCTTCACCACCGACAAGAGCTCGCGGTCCCGCTTGCGGACCTCCTCCGACGAGATCAGCGAGTGGTGCCGCAGCCCGCTCTCCAGCTCGTTCAACACCATGAAGGGGTTCACGCACCCCTCGCCCTTGTCCGACACCAGCGCGTTGGAGATCTTGTCCTGCACGTAGCGCGGCGAGATGCCCTCCATGCCCTCGCGCGCCGCCTCCTTGCGCAGCTCCTTGATGTTGTCCTCGGTGAAGCCGGGGAGCGTCTTGCCGTTGTAGAGCTTGAGCTTCTGCAAGAGCGTCAGGTTGTGCTTCTTCGGCTCCTCGAGGCGCGTGAGGACCGCCCACATCGCCGCCATCTCCAGCGTGTGCGGCGCGATGTGCTTCCCGCGGATGCGGTGCGGGTTGTAGTCCTTCTCGTAGATCTTCACTTCCTCGTTGAGCTTGGTGATGTACGGGATGTCGATCTTCACGGTGCGGTCCCGCAGCGCCTCCATGAACTCGTTGTTCTGGAGCTTCCTGTACTCGGGCTCGTTGGTGTGCCCGATGATCACCTCGTCGATGTCCGTCTGCGGGAACTTCTTCGGCTTGATCTTGTGCTCCTGCGAGGCGCCCAAGAGGTCGTAGAGGAACGCCACGTCGAGCTTGAGCACCTCGACGAACTCGATGATGCCGCGGTTCGCGATGTTGAACTCGCCGTCGAAGTTGAAGGCGCGCGGATCGGAGTCGGAGCCGTACTCGGCGATCTTGCGGTAGTTCACGTCGCCGGTCAGCTCCGTCGAGTCCTGGTTCTTCTCGTCCTTGGGCTGGAAGGTGCCGATGCCGATGCGGTCCTTCTCGGAGAGGAGCAGGCGGTTCACTCGCACGTGCTGCATCACCTTGGAGAAGTCGCCTTTGTACTCGCTCATCAGGTCCTTGAAGATGAGCCGGGAGGCGGGGCACAGGTCGCCGCGCGCGGGAATCTGGAACCCGGAGTCGGGGGTGCACAGGTCGGCGTACACCTTCTCGCGCCAGTCCTCCGGGATGAGGAGCAGCGGGTCCTCGTTCATCGGCGTGTGATAGGTCTCCTGCCCCTTCGAGGCGCCGTCGCCCTTGCGGTCGAGCGTCCAGTAGAAGGTGTAGAGCGCGCCGTCCGGCGTGCGCGAGTACTCCTCGAGCCCCTTCTTCAAAAGGCGCACGATGGTCGACTTCGACGAGCCGACCGGGCCGTGCAGCAGGATGACGCGCTTCTCGGTCCCGTAACCCTGGGCGGCGCTCTTGAAGACGTTGACGAGCTTCATGAGCGGGACGTCGAGCCCGTACACCGCGTCGCGCCCGCCGAAGTGCTCGTCGTGGAAGAAGTGGTAGCGGATGAGCTTCTTCTTGTTGTCGATGTACTCCGTCTTCCCGTGCGACAGGATCATGTCGTAGATGCGCTGGAAGGCGGTGCGCGTGACGCGCGGGTTCTCGCGGACGATCTTCAGGTACTCCTCGAACGACCCCTCCCAGTGGAGCTCCTTGAAGCTCGACTTGTCCTGCAGCGCGGCGATGCGTCCGACCAGGCCGCTTTCGGTCTCACGGAACGTCTGCATCAGTTCTCCCCTCGAAGGCTGTCCCGCTCGGAGCGGGTCGTTTCAAACGTAGCCGGGTGGGTCCAGTGGAGCAACGCGGGGCGCACCACATGCATTCTGGCGCTGAACAGCCTGGCAGGACAGCTTTCTTCCAAGCGGTCGAAACTGAACGCCCCGGGCGCCTGCCCGGCCTTGCGCGGGGCGGCCGCCTGTGGTCGAAGCGCGCGATGCCCCCGCGCCGCCTTCTCTGGCTCGCCGTGGCCCTCGCGGTCGCGGCAAGAGCGCCGGCCCTTTTCCTGGGGATGGAGCACTACGGCGACGGGCCGGTCCGGGTCGAGATCGCCGAGCGCTGGGCGCGGGAGCCGCATCTGTGGCGCGGTTTCTCGGAGGCCTACCAGTTCGGGCCCCTGCATCTGACGCTCCTCGGTGGCACTCTGGATCTCTGGCCAGAAAGGCTCTGGGCGCCGCGCGTCTTCTCGCTCCTGTGCGGCATCCTCGGCGTGTGGCTGCTTTTCCGCATCGCCTCGCGCCTCGTCGGGCGCGACGCGGCCGCAGTCGCCGCTTTCGGCCTTGCCCTGTCCCCCTTGCACATCCAGGCCAGCACCACCGCGGCGAGCGAGGCGCCGTTCCTTGCCTTGCTGCTGGGCGCCATCGATCTACTGCTCTCCGACCGGCTGACCCTTTCCGCGCTCTTGCTCGCCGCGGCGGGGATGGTGCGCTACGACGGCTGGCTCTACGTGCCGCTCTTCGCTGGTTGGCTCGTCCTTCGCCGCGTTGCGTTGCCCCGCGTCGCGTCGTTTTGCGTACTGGCCGTGTTGCCCGTTCCGCTGTGGCTGTGGCAGAACGCGCGCTTCAGCGGCGACTTCCTCGCGCCTATCCATTACATCGATCGCGATCACCGGGCGCTCGCGGCGATGGCCCAGGGGTGGTTCGGCCAGCTCCGCTGGCGCGCCTATTGCCTGGTCTACTGGCCGGCCGCGGTGCTGCTCCTCTCGACCCCGGTGCTCGGTCTCTTCTCGCTCGCCGGCGCCGCGCGCGCTCTCTGGCGGCGCTCGGCCGGATGGGAGCTGGCCGCGATCGCCTGGATTCCGGCGGCCTATTTCACCTTCCGCGGGGCCGTGGCCGCGGATTTCCGGCCCATGTCGCGATTCGTGCTCGTCGCGGCCACGCTCTCCCTGCCCTTCGCCTGGTCCGCGCTGGCCGCCCTGCCGTCCAGGGTGCGGATCGCCGCCGCCGGGCTCGCCGCGATCGTTCTCATGGGGACGCCCGCGGCCCTCGCGCTGGCCTCGTACGGTCGCAATGGCGCTCTTGCGGAATGGTCACGCCCGATCTCGCCCATCTCGACGGTTCCGCCTGGGATCGCGCAAGCCTCCCGCTGGCTGCGCGCCAACGCCGGTCGCACCGACGTGCTGCTCCTCGATAGCGCGTGGCACTACCTCGACATCCCCCTCGCCTTCGCTTCCGGCCTGCCGGACGACCGGATCGCGAGGCTGCGCTGGCCCGATTTCGCAGAGCGGCTAGCGCGGACGCCGCCGACCCTCGCCGTGTTGCTCTACCAGGGGAAGCTGCGCTGGGAGGCCGGCGCCGAGGGCGCCAGCGAAGAGGCGGACGTCTTCACGCTCCGCGACCTGCGCTTCTGCATCGCGGAACGATTCGTGTACGCGTCGGTATATCGCCGCTGCGATCTCCCTTCCGCCGCGGCGCGCTGAAACCGTTCTTGGGCTTTAGCCCCTCTTCCGGCGGAAGTACTCGATCTGGAACTTGCGCACGTTCCGCTCGTGGCAGGCGAAGTCCGGGCAGAACACGTGGGTGTGGTCGTTGCGCGAGACGAAGAACAGGTCGTTGCAGTGCTCGGGATTGAGCGCCGCCCGCAGCGAAGCCGCACCGGGGTTCGCGATGGGGCCGGGCGGCAGCCCCTTCACCGAATACGTGTTGTAGGGGTGCGCGATCGTCAGGTCGGTCTTGTGCAGGTTCCCGTCCCATTTGAACCCGTGCTCCAGCAGGATGGCGTAGATGACGGTAGGGTCGGTCTGGAGCTTCATGCCGCGCCGCAAGCGGTTATGGAAAACGCAGGAGATGCGAGGGCGTTCGGCGGGCTGCCCCGTCTCCTTCTCCACGATGGACGCGAGCGTCACCGCCTGCAGCTCGTCGAGCGCCACCTGGGGTGCGCGCTGCGCCTGCGCCTTGTGCCACTCGTCGCGGAAGCGGCCGGCCATCGCCTGCAGGATGCCCGCGCATCCGGCGCTGCGCGGCACGGAGTAGGTGTCGGGGAAGAGGAACCCCTCGAGGCCCTGCGCCGGGACGCCCAGCTTCTTCGCCATCGCGGGGTCGTGGGAGAGCTTGAGGAACTCGTCCGCGGAGCACACCGTGGTGGCGCCGACGATGGGCGCGATCTCGTCGGCGCGCAGCCCCTCCGGCACGGTGAAGCGGTACGTCTTCACCTCGCCGCGGATGAGCCTGCCGATCACTTCGTCGGGAAGCAGCGGCCCGTCGAACTCGTACTCGCCGGCGCGAGGAACGGCCTTGCGCCGGAAGTAATGGAGGTGCACGTAGAAGCGACGCGCGTCGGACACGATCCCGGCGCGCGCGAGCAGTTGCGAGAGCTGGCGCGGGCCGCTCCGCGGGGGAACCACCACGGTGCGCGAGCCCTCGCCGTATCGGGTCGCGGCGAACTGGCGCTCGTCGTAGAAGCGGAAGGCGGCGACGCCGATCGCCCCGAGCACCACCAACGCGAACAGCCACAGCACGGCACGCTTCATCGGCGCGAAGCGTATCATTCCTCCGAAAGGCGCGCCTCGGCCCGTTGCAGCTCTTCCTGCTGCCGTTCCCACCTCCCGTACAGCTCCTCCAGGTCCCGCTGTGCGTCGCGGTACGCGGCGACCGCCGGTGTGCTGCGAGCAGGGTCCTTGAACACACCCGGGTCGGCCAGCTCCGCCTCGGCCTCCTTCGTTCTCTGCTCGAGCCGAGCGATGCCTTCCTCGATGCGCGCGATCTCCTCGCGCAGCGGCCCCAGCGCGCGCAGCCGCTTCTCCCGCTGCACCGCGCGCTCCCGCCGCGCGTCCTTGCCTTGCCCGCCGGTCCGTTCGGCACGCGTCGCGGGCGCGACCGCCTGGGCGGCCTCCGCCCGGCGGCGCTGCCAGTCGTCCAGGTCGCCCGGCTGCGCGTCGACGCCGTGGTCCTTCACGTCCCACACCTGGGTGGCGAGGCCGTTCACGAAGGAGCGGTTGTGGGAGACGAACAGCAGCGTGCCCTCGTAGCCGGTCAGCGCGTCGATGAGCGCCTCGGACGAATCGAGGTCGAGGTGGTTGGTGGGCTCGTCCATGAGGAGGAAGTTCGAGGGAACGACGAGCAGCCGGGCCAGGGCGACCCGCGCGCGCTCGCCTCCGGAGAGGATCGCGATGCGCTTGTCGACGTCGTCCCCGGAGAAGAGGAAGGCGCCCAGGACGCTGCGCACCCAGCTCTGCGGCTGGTCGGGGACCAGGCTCGCGACCTCTTCCAGGACGGTGCGCGACGGATCGAGGAGATCCGTGTGGTGCTGCGCGAAGTATCCGAGCCGCACGTTGTGTCCGAGCTGGACGGTTCCGGCGTCGGGCGGAAGCTCGCCCGCGAGGAGCCGCAAGAGCGTCGTCTTGCCCGCGCCGTTCAGGCCGATCACCGCGATGCGGTCGCCTCGCAGCACCTGGGCGGTGAGGTCGCGGTAGACGGGTCTGGCGCCGTACGACTTGCTCACGCGATCGAGCCGCGCCACCTCGCGGCCGCTTCGTGGCGCCGGCGGGAAGCGGAAGCGCACCGTCGCGCGCTCCTCCCGCACCTCGATCAGCTCCTCCTTCTCCAGCCGCTTGATGCGGCTCTGCACCTGCCGCGCCTTGGTCGCCTTGGCGCGGAAGCGCTCGATGAAGGCGAGCGTCTGCGCGCGGCGCTTCTGCTGCCGCTCGGCGCGCGCGGCGAGCTGCTCCTCCTCGGCCGCGCGCGCGGCGAGATAGTCTTCGTAGTTGCCTGGATGCGTGCGCAAGCCCTCGGGCTCGAGGGCGAGCACGCGGGAGACGTGCCGGTCGAGGAACTCGCGGTCGTGCGAGACGAGCACCAGGGCCTTGCGCGAGCGGCGCAGGCTCTCGTCGAACCACTCCAGCGTGGGCACGTCGAGGTGGTTGGTCGGCTCGTCGAGGAGCAGGAGCTCGGGATCCTGCAGCAAGAGCGCCGCCAGCGCTGCTCGCATGCGCCACCCGCCGGACAGCTCGGCGGCAGGACGCGAGAGCTGATCGGGAAGGAATCCCAGCCCGGTGAGGATCTCCTCCGCCCGGTGCCGCCCGTAGCGTTCCTCGTGGTGTGCCAGCTCCTCGTGCAGCTCGGCCAGCTCGCCGCCGAGCTCCACCTGCTCGTCCTCGCTCGCGGCCGTCTCCAGCGCCGCCTGCGCCGCCGCGATGCGAGCCTCGAGCTGCGTCCTCCCAGGAACGGAGGCGAGGACCCCGTCGAGGATCGACCCGGGCGGGAGCTCCAGAAGCTCCTGCGGCAGGTAACCCGCCCGCGACCTGCGCACGAGCTGGACCGCTCCGGCGTCGGGCTCCAGCCGGCCGGCCAAAATTTGCAGGAGCGACGACTTGCCCGATCCGTTCGGCCCGATGAGCCCTGCGCGATCGCGCGGACCGAGGACGAAGCTCGCCCCGTCGAGCAGCACCTTGTCTCCGTATCGCAGCGAGAGATCGCGCGCGATCAGCAGGGACACGGCGATTATCCGGCGGGGAGGGGATCGGCCAAGGCGAACGTCAATCCCTTCGCCCTGGGTGCATCGAATCGGCCGCTCTGCCCATCACGGCATCCCGTTCGATCGGGCGCGTTCCGCGCCTCGACCCCGCACAAGATCGCGGTCGGCCGACGGCGCATCAGCCCACCACCGTCACGGTCAGCTTGCGGTTGCGCGGCCCGTCGAACTCGCAGAAGTAGATCGCCTGCCAGCTTCCGAGGAGGAGCTTGCCGCCCTGTACGGGCACGGTCTCCGACGACCCGACCAGCGCCGCCTTGGCGTGAGCGTGCGCGTTGCCTTCCTCATGCTTGTAGTACTTCCCTTTCTGCGGAACCGCCCGCTCCAGGGCGTTCAAGATGTCCGTCTGCACGTCCGGATCGGTGTTCTCGTTGATGGTGATCGCCCCGGTCGTGTGCGGCGCGAAGATGGTGCAGAGGCCGTTCTGCACGCCGCTGCTCTTCACCTCCGCGCGCACGCGGGCAGTGATGTCCACCATCTGCTGCTTCTTCTGCGTGGGGAGCTCCACGCTGCCCAGGTAGAACGCCATTCACTCCTCCGCGGCGGAGAGGCACTGATCGATCTGCCACAGACCGGCGAGGTCGTGCACGTCCTTGCGCAGGCGCGGCACGACGTAGAGAGGCACGTCCGGCAGCGTGAGCAGGAGGTCCTGCACCTGCCGCCGGTCCAGGTCGGCGAGCGTGGACTGCTCCACGAGCGTGCGCGCCAGCCGCTCCGAGAGGGGCGGACCGCCGCCGTCCGGGATCTGCGCCAGCTGGAGCGCCTCGCGCAGGGCGGGGACCGACTCGGGGCCGCCGAAGCGGTGCGGATCGCGCTGGACGCGGTTCACCACCAGCGCGGCGGTGGAGATGCCGTCGCCCTTCAGCGAGCGGTGGAAGAAGAGCGCGTCCTCGATGCTGAGCGGGCTGGGGGTGGTGACCAGCACGAACGCGGTCTCGGGCCCGGAGAGCAGCCGCTTCACCTGGGCGGCCCGCTGCTTGAATCCTTCGTACATCCCCTCGAAGGCGACCATGAACTGCGCCAGGTCGCGGAGGAAATCTTGTCCGGTGAACTTGGCCAGCGTGCGCAAGACCAGGCCCGTCGGAAGCGCGAACAGCTTGAGCCCGATGCGGCTGGCCTTGAGCATCGGGCCGAGCAGGATGCGCATTGCGTCGTTGTCGAGGACGTCGAGGATGCGATCGGGCGCGCGCAAGAAGTCGAGGGCGTTGGCGGTGGGCGGCGTGTCGAGAACCACCACGTCGAAGCGCCCGGAGCTGCGCAGCTCGGACACCTTCTCCATCGCCATGTACTCGAGGCTGCCCGCCATCGCGGTGGAAAGCTTCTGGTAGAGGCGGTTGTCGAGGATCTGGCGCGCGCGCTCGGGCGAGGGCGCCTGGCGCTCTACCAATTCGTCCCAGGTGAGCTTCAGATCGAGCATCATGGCGTACATCTCGCCGCGCGGACGCAGGCCGGCGGCCTGGAACAGCGCATCGTCGATGCGCGTCTCGCGGTTCCCCAGCGCCTTGAGCCCGAGGCTGTTCGCCAGCCGCCGCGCGGGGTCGATGGTCAGGACCAGCGCGCGCTTTCCCGTCATCGCGGCGCGCACCGCGAGCGCCGCCGCGGTGGTGGTCTTCCCCACTCCGCCCGGTCCGACGCAGCAGACGACGCGCCGGCGCGCGAGCACCTGATCGAGCGGGGGCCGCCGCGCGATCGACCGAGCTTGCGTCGCGGTCACAGGACGGCCTCGATCCCGGTAGCGATCTTTTCGATGGAGGGCGCGCCGAAGGAGCGGTCGAACAGGTACGGCACGGGGACGAGCGGCAGCGGCACCTCCCCGCGGAGCAGCTGCTCGTACCGGACGGAGAGATCGGCGCGCGCCTCGTGCGATTCGGCCGCGTCCGCCGCGGCGGCGAGGAGCGGTCCTCCGCGCGCCACCAGCGTGCGCTCCTGCGGAGCGAAGCGGGGGGCGAAGACTCCGTTGAGGAAGAGCGCGCCCTGCGGGAGCCCGTGCTGGTCGAGCGCGCGGTGCAGCTCGATCGCCTCGTTGGCGGGCATCTCCTCGGGCAGCGTGACGATGCAGGTGCGGCAGCGCACCGGATCCTTGAGAAGCGATTGCATCTGGCGCATGTCGCGCGCGAGCGGACCCTCGCTGACGATCGACAGGAAGACGTCCGGGACGGTGAGCAGCGTCAAGCCGTGCCCCGTGGCCGGGGCGTCCAGCACCACCAGGTCCCAGCGCGGGCGCCCGCGCTCCATTTCGCGAGTCGCGTGCCAATACACCTTGCCGAGCATGACGATCTCGGCCAGCGAGGGCGCCGCCGCGAGGAAATAACGGACGATCTTGTTCTCGAATACGAGGTTGTAGAGCGTCTCGTAGCGCAGGATCATCAACGCGTACTCGCGCATCGCCTCGGGAGGGCGCACGTGCACGGAGTACAGGTTGGGCAACAGCTCCTGGATCTGCGGCCCCGATGCGGGCCGGCCGAGCAGCTCGCTGACGCGCTCGCGCGCGGTGACCTCGCACACCAGGACGCGCTTTCCGCGTTTCGCGGCCGCGACCGCCAGGGCGGCGGAGAGCGTGCTCTTGCCGGTGCCGCCCTTCCCGGTGAACACCACCAGCCGCCGATCGAGCAGCCCGGCGCGCGGCTCTGATCGCGGCTGTTGCACGGGAGCGGCGGAATGTAGTGGTCGCCCTATAGGGTGTCAACGAACGGGAAAGCACTCTTCGCGGAGCGCAAGGCCTCCCTTCGATTTCGCGTCCCTTACCTGCGTGGCACGCACTGCTAGCAAGAGGTCCCTCGCGACCCCATAAGCAATCAGTTTGTCGTGAGGCAATTTCGGCAGCTCGCCGCGAGCGGCGTTCTTCACGACACGAACGCAGGGCATGCTCGCAACCGGCATCTGCCCGATAGAACGGTCTCGCGACCCCGACCCCGACCGCGACCCCCGAGCCCGACCGCGAACGGAACCCCGACCCGGACCCCGACCCCGACCCCGACCCCGAGTCCGATCTCAAACGCGTTGACGCGTCCCTCACGCTGCCGTTAGGGTCGTCGGAAAGCTGCGCGGAAGCGCGGCGTGGGAGGCGTACCCGATGCTGCGCGACAACCCCGTGGTGAAGAAGATGATCGAGACCGGCGAGCAGCGCGTCGGCAAGCTCGCCACCCAGATCCTCTCCAACGAGACGGTCATGGGTGCGCTGCAGAAGACCGTGAGCGCCGCCTTGGAGGCGAAGGGCCGGGTCGAGCGCAACGTACAGAGCGTGCTCTCGACCATGCACATCCCCACCGCCGGAGACGTGCAGCGCCTGCAGGGCAAGATCGAGGAGCTGGAGCGCGTGTTCGAGGGCCTTTCCGCGAAGATCGCCGAGCTGCAGAAAAGGGACGCGCCACCCGCATCGGCGCAACCGCCCCCGAACTGAGCGGCCGCACGAGAGGCCTTCTGCCGGGCGGCTGCGGGCCAGGTAACGAAGGGCGCCCGCTTACTCCAGGTCGAGGTCGAGCATGATGGGGATGCCGCGGAAGCGAGCGTCCTTCTCGAGTTGCGCGCGCAGCTCGACCGCGCGGTCGACGTTGCCGCCCATGTCGACGACTGCGCTCGCCGGCATGATGTCGGCCAGCAAGTTTCGCGTTCCTACCAGGCTGCCGGCGAGGAGCACGGTGTAGCCGTTCCGGAAGAGGCGGTCCCGCGTCCCCAGGCGCCGGCCGGCATGCTCGTGCACGAGCAACACGACGCAGGCTTGCGGGCGGTGGTTCACGGCCACGCGTCGGTCCTCCGTGGGCCACGGTAGGCACTGCGCACCGTGTCCGGGAGGGAGCGATCACGCAGACGCGAGCTGGGGAAGCGCCTCGGGAACGCCGTCGACGAAGTCGATGCGTGCGCCCGACTGCGCCGGAACGCGGGCGCCCGGTGTGAGGATGCCGACCAGGTTCAGTGGGTCGGCGGAAGAGACCTGCGCTCGCTCGGTGCCAGCGG
>JBJMQJ010000388.1:0-8213 GCA_045802765.1 Myxococcales bacterium | reverse complement strand
GGCGCATTTCCTCGAGCAGGGTGGCCGGGGAAGCGGGGCGGACGTGGCCGCCTGCGCGCTGGGCGGCCTGATCGAGGTCCGCAGGACCCACGCTTGGACGACTGGCGACGATCCGCTGAGCGGCGGCGTGCGCGAGTTGCTCGCGCATCCGCCCCTGGAAGCGCGCCCCATCGCGGCCCCGCAAGGCTTGCGCTTCCTGCTCGCCTGGAGCGGTGCGCCGGCGGATACACGCCGCCTGATCGACCAGGTGCTCGCCTTTGCCCGGGCGCGGCCCGGGCGGTGGCGCCATCACGTCCAGGCTCTCTCCGGTCACGAGGCGGCGCTGCGCGAATCCCTCGAGCGCGGCGACGAGGGGGCCGCGCTCGATGCCGTGCGCCGCGCCGCCGCGGCGATGGGCGCTCTCGGGGACGAAGCGCAGGCAGCCATCGTGACCGAGGAGCTGGCTCGCGCCTGCGTCATCGCTTCGTCGGCGGGCGCGGCGGCGAAGCCGAGCGGCGCGGGGGGCGGCGACTGCGCCATCGCGCTTGCCTGGGGAGAGGCCGCCGATCGCGCCCGCGCGGCGTTGACCGTGGCCGGGTACCTGACGCTGGAAGTCTCTCCCGCGCTTCCTTGACCGGACCCGCCGGCGAGGCGGAGATTCCCGCGCCCTGTGGACGGCCTCGTCGCCACCCTGCTGCTGCTCGCCCTGGCGCAGTCGGGCGAGAACGTGCGCGAGGCGCCGCCACAGCCGCCGCCGCGCGCGCCCGAGCTGACGCGCGCACCGTCGCTCCTCGAGCTCCATCCCGCCGAATACCCGCCGGAGCGCCTCGCGCGCGGGGAGGAGGCGGACGTCGCCTGCCTGGTCGACATCGACGCCGACGGGCGCGTGACCGCCGTCTCGGTCGATCGGTCCGCGGCGCCCGACTTCGACGCCGCCGCAGTGGCGGCGATCCGCGCGTTCCGCTTCTCGCCGGCGGAGATCGACGGCAGACCGGCGCCGGTGCGGATCAGATACGTCTACCACTTCGTGGTGCGCAAGGAGCCTGCGCCCGCGCCCGACGACGCCGGCGACCACGCGACGTTGCGCGGAACCGTGCTGGAAGCAGGCACGCGCCGCCCGGTGGCCGGCGCGGACGTGTTCGCCGGCGGCGCGCAAGCAGCGGCTGATGCGCAGGGACGCTTCGAGCTGCGCGTCGCGCCAGGCGAGATCGAGCTGCGAGCGGGCGCTCCGGGATTCGCCGAATCGCGCCGCCCGGTGCGGCTCGACGCGCGCGGCTCGGCGGACGTGACCGTGTACTTGCGGCGCACCGAGGTGGGCGACTACTCGGCGGTCGTGGAAGGGTCCCGCCCCGAGGAGGCGCCGACCCGCCGCACGCTGCATCACGAGGAGCTGATCAACGTTCCAGGTTCGCTCAACGATCCGATCCGGGTGGTGCAGAACCTCCCGGGCATGAACCGCGCCCCGTACCTCGGCGGCGCGCTCCTGGTGCGCGGGACGCCGCCGGCGGACACAGGCATCTACCTCGACGGGCAGCGCATCCCCATCCTCTATCACTTCCTCGGCGGCCCCTCGGTCATCAACGAGCAGCTCCTCGATCGGATCGACTTCTACCCCGGCGGATATGGGTCGTATTACGGACGGAACCTGACCGGCGCGATCGACGTCGCCACGCGCAAGGGCGATCCGCAGGGGTTTCACGGCAGCGTCTCGATCGATCTGCTGCAGTCGGTCGGATTCGTCGAGGCGCCGCTGGGCGAGCGGACGCAGGTCGCGGTGGCCGCCCGGCGCAGCTACATCGATCTCTTCCTGCCGCTCTTCCTTCCGAACGATCCGAAGAACGGGATCACCAGCATCACGCCCGTGTACTGGGACTACCAGGCGCGCGTCGACCACAAGCTCCTGAACGGCGACGAGCTGACGCTCTTCGCCTTCGGCACCGACGACTCGCTCGCGCTCATCCAGAAGGGCGGATCGCGCAACCAGCCGCTCGAGGTGAATTCGCACACGGGTGCGCACCAGCTGCGCTTCGGCTGGCGCCATGCATTGTCCGACGCGGTCACGGTGCGCGTCGCGCCGCTCTTCGGCCTCGCCGTCCAGTCCTTCGACGCCACGGGTGCGGGTCGCGGATCTTTCGGACTCAACCAGGCCGGCCGCATCTTCGACTGGACGCTGGCGCTGCGCACCGACGCGCGCTGGCAGGCGCGGCCGTGGCTCTCGCTCCGTGCCGGGGTCGACCTTGCCTGGGACCGCTACGTGGTCAACGCGGACATCCAGTCGACCCTGCAGATCCGGCAGCTCGGTCCTCCCATCACCCAGGAGGAGCAGATCTCGCATACCCAGCCGCTCGGCAACGTGGGCGAGTTCGCCGAAGCCGAGCTGAAGGTCGGCCGCTGGGAGCTGCACCCGGGGCTGCGCTTCGACCAGTTCCACTGGCGCGACCACACCTACGGCACCTTCGATCCGCGGCTGTGGGCGCGGTACGCGCTCACCGAGGAGACCGGGCTCAAGGGGTACGTCGGCCTCTATCACCAGGCGCCGAGCCCGTTCCAGCTCGACCCGGCGCTCGGAAATCCGGCGCTCCTGCCAGAGCGCGCATTTCAAGTCGGGCTGGGCGTGGATCGACGATTCGGCGCCGGCTGGAGCGTTTCGGTCGAGGGCTTCTACGACCGCCGCACCTCGCTCGCCTCGCGCGTGCCCGCCGAAACGCTCCCCGACGGCACCGTGTCCAATCCGCTCTACCTCAACCAAGGTCTGGGCCGCTCCTACGGAGTCGAGGTGCTTCTGCGCCGCGATCTATCGTCGCGGTTCTACGGCTGGGTGGCATACACGCTGTCGCGGAGCGACTTGCTGCCGCGGAACGAGGTCGAGTGGCGCGCCTTCAACTTCGACCAGCCGCACAACCTCATCGTCGTCGCCGGGTACCGGCCGAACCCGGCGTGGGAGCTCTCCGTCCGATACCGATTCGTGTCCGGGAACCCGACCGCGCCGGTCACCTCGGCGGTGTTCGACGCGGACAGCGGGCGCTTCAACCCGGACTCCGGGAACCTGGGCGATGCGCGGCTGCCGTCGTTCTCGCAACTGGATGCCCGCGCGCAATACACCTGGACCAGCAATCTCTTGCAGGTCTCCGCGT
This sequence comes from Myxococcales bacterium, assembly GCA_045802765.1. Taxonomy (GTDB): domain Bacteria; phylum Myxococcota; class Myxococcia; order Myxococcales; family 40CM-4-68-19; genus VBKO01. The sequence continues at coordinate 5,100 of JBJMQJ010000388.1, read as the reverse complement.
ACCTCGACGTGCAGAACGTGCTCAATCGCACGAACGAGGAGCTGCACGTGTGGGACTACCGGTACCGCGAGCAGGGCAGCATCTCCGGCTTGCCCGTGCTGCCCACGCTGGGCGTGAAGGTGAGGTGGTGAGCGTGCCGGCTTGCGGCTTGCGACTTGCGGCTTGCGGTCTGCTGGTCCTCGGGTGCACGCCGGATTTCCAATCGGCGAGCCAGGTCACCGACCTGCGCGTCCTGGCCATCCGGCAGGAGGCGGTCGAGGAGGACGGCAGCTCGCAGTTCGCCGACGCCTCCGTCGATCCGGCCGCGCACACCGCGCAGCCGGTGCGTGTCCGCGCGCTCGTCGCCGACGGGCATCCGCAAAAGCCGCTCGTCGCCCACGCCCGCGTTTGCTCGCCGACCGATTCGGGCCGCTGCGACGATGTCCCCACCTTCGATCTCGAGCCGCCGTTCTCGAGCCCCGAGGCGGCGATCGAGCAGCAACCGGTCTACGATCTCCAGGTCCCGCCCGAGGTCGTCGCCTTGGCGCTGCAGGACGATCGGCTCAAGGGGTTCGGCGGGATCCGCGTGCAGCTCTCGCTCGAGGCGTCGGACGGCGATCCGCACGGTCCAGCGATGGCGTCGAAGATCCTCCTCTACACCACCGCCCCGGACACGATGCGCAACCACAACCCAGAGGTGGTCGGCCTTGCGATCACGCGCGAGGGGACTCACGTGCAGACCGTCGCTTCCGGCGGGACCATCGCCGTCACCCCGGGGATCGAGTACGGGCTCCGACCGCTGCTCGGCCCGGGCGGCTCGGGGGTCGAGGACTACGACGTGGTGGATCTGACCGGGCAGACGATCCACTTGCGCGAGACGCCTCGCTACTCCTTCTTCTCGACCGACCCGATCGGATTCGACCGCGACGAGGCCGACGAGCCTCTGGCCGGGCAGCCTCAGCCCGTGAACGGCATCGCCAGATTCACGGCGGGCGCGGGCACCGGCTCGATGTGGGTGGTGGCGCGTGACGGACGCGGCGGCATCGGTTGGATCAGCGTGCGATGTGCTGCCGGATCGCCCTGAGAGCGCCTCAGTTGGCGAGCGCGCCGCCGGTGAGCTGCTGCACCTTTCCCAGCAGCTCGTCGAGGTCGAACGGCTTCGCCAGATGGCCGCTTGCCCGCAGCTGCTTGGCGTGCCCTTGCACCGAGCGATCGGCGCTGAGGATGAGCAGCGGCACGTCGCGGCGGCCACGGTGGTCCAGCTCGGCGACGAATTGCCAGCCGTCCATCACCGGCATCATCAGATCGAGCAGGATGACGCTGGGATGCTCGCGCTCGAGGATGTCGAGCGCCTCCTTGCCGTTCGCGGCCATGAGCACGCGATAGCCTTCGCTGGACAGGCACAACCCGAGCGTCTGGAGGATGTCCGGGTCGTCGTCGACGACGAGCACCAGCCGCTCCCCTGCCCGAAGTCGCGCCATTCTGGACGGGTATAAAAATCTGGCCAAGGGGCGTCAATCTTTCGGTCGCCCAGTGTCGCGTGCAACACGCTTGAAGTCCGGGGCCTGCCCCCCTAGAACGACCGCATGCCGCGTTGTCCCACCTGCCGCGCGGAGGTGAAGCCGCGCGCGGAGAATCCTTCGTTCCCGTTCTGCTCGCCGCGCTGCCGCGCCGTCGATCTGGGGCGCTGGTTCACCGGCGAGTACCGCATGGCCGGCGAGCGCGCCGCGGAGGAGCCGAAGGAGCGCGGCGACGGCGAGCCCGAGAAACATTGATCGGCGCGCGGCGCGCGTGGTACCGGGTGCACCCGAATGTGGGCCCTGAAGCTCACCGTCCGCGTCCTCCTGCTGGGCGTGAGCGCGGTCCTGATGTACTTCTCGCTCTCCAGCGCCGGAGATCTGCGCGGCATCTGGCGGGCCATCGCCGCCGCGGACCCGTGGCGGCTGGCGGGATTCGCGGCCGTCCTGGTCTGCATCCACCTGGTCCGGACGGTGCGCTGGGGGATCCTGCTCGAGCCGCTCGGGCACGTCGGGTTCAAGCGGCTCAACTCGGCCAGCGCGGTGGGCTTCATGATGCTCATCCTGCTGCCGTTCCGGCTGGGGGAGTTCGCGCGCCCGCTGCTCATCGCGCGGCCCCCGCCCGGCGGGCGCGGAGCGATCCTGCGCCGGAGCGGCGCGTTCGCGTCGATCGTGGTCGAGCGCATCGTCGACGGGATCGCCATCGGCCTGCTCGGCATCGTCGCCCTGCGCATGCTCGGCGCCGGAGCGAGTGGCCGTTACGCGGAGTTCGCCCGGCACGCATCGGCGCTGGTGGCGCTCGGGTTCCTCGCGCTCTGCGCCGCCGTTCTCGCCGCGCTGTTCCTCCGCGAGCGCGCCCTGCAGCTCACCTCGGCGCTCTTGCGCCCGTTCTCGCCGCGCCTCGCGCAGCGCGCCTGCTCGATGCTCGATGGCTTCATCTCCGCGCTGCACCTCGGATCCGGCTGGAAGGCGCTCGCCTTCTTCGCGCTCACCGCGACGTACTGGACGCTGAACGGGTTCGGGCTCGCGCTGCTGGCGCCCGCCTTCGGGTTCCATCTCGCTCCGCTCATGGTGGCGACCATTCTCGCCGTGCAGGTCGTCGGCGTGATGGTGCCCGCCGGCCCGGGGATGATCGGCACCATGCAGTTCTTCACCCAGGCCGCGCTGTCGCTCTTCGTGCCGGACGCGTTCACCCGCGGCTCGCCGGTCGCCGCCCACGCCGCCGGCTACGCGAACGCGCTCTGGATGCTGACCTTCGGAGTGCAGGTTTCCCTGGGGCTGCTCTTCATGCTGCTCGGGCACGTCTCGCTGCGCGGCCTTCTGCAACCGGCCCCGGAACCGCCGCCCGAGAGCGATCTCGCGGCCCCCGCCTCGCCTTGACGACCCCCGGTCGCGCCGCTACATTCGCGCGCCCTCGACGGCGGCGTAGCTCAATCGGCTAGAGCGACGGTCTCATAATCCGTAGGTAGGTGGTTCGAATCCACCCGCCGCCACCAACTTCACCGATACGAACGCTCGCCTTCGGGAGTAGAACGCTGCATGGCTTCGTCCAAGGGGCGGCGCATGACTGGTCTGCAAGTGATCGTCGATGCGTTCGCCTTGTTGATCATCGCCGCGGTCATCGTTGAGATCGTGAAAGGGCAGCCCGCGTCTTTCGATCTTCTCCAGCGAATCGGTGCCGCAGCGTTCCTGTCTGGTCTTGCCATCTTCCCGGTTGCGTCGGTCCACAAGAGTTCAACCAGTGCCAGTACCTCGGCGTCTGCGCCACTGCCAGAAGCGTCGTCACCAGCACCGGCCGTACCGGTACCCTCGGTGGATGCGGGTGGGGAGGCGAGGACCGAAGGTGCAGGTGTAGTCGGTAGAGGAAGGAAGGACAGCCCCGGAGTGGTTGGCTACGGCGGTGATGGGGGACCGGGAGTCCGCGGCACCGGTGCGCCGCGTGCCCGAGGAGTTGTCGGAATCGGTGGTCCCGGCGGTCCCGGAGTCGTCGGACGGATGAAGCAACCGAAATACGACATCGTTACCGACCCGACTCGGAACGTGACTGTCGTTGGGAAACTGGCGGTTCCGCCAAGACAACACCGGCTATGCCCCCTCATCACCGAGCGCGTCGGCCATTGCTTCAAGGACGGTCGCGAAGTCTCCGATCTCTATCCGCAGGGCTCCCCAGAGATAGGCTACGCCCTCGACGAGAGGCAGCAAACGAGCCAAATCGAGATCCGGCAAATAGAGATTTCGCCGCAGGTGACGAAAGCCCAGGTACTCCCCCAATATTTCGAAGTTTTCCTGACGGATGACGCGCGGGCGGTGATCCTTCCCTTGGTTCATCTGCTCAAGTAGATCGCGATGCCACGACTCCCCTTCGGGGACTCCCTCGAATGTCTTCGCTATCTTCTCGAAGACTCTCTCGATCGCCGAATAGAAGTTCTCAACGAACGCAGCCACCCCGCTTGTCTCCATGAGGGAGGGGGTCCCACGGAGGTTCGGAACCGCTGCCTGAAGGTGCATGACTAGTTCGTCTATCCGCGCTAGCTCACTTCGAACATACGCGGCAAGCTCCGTCAGCTCCGCTGCTTCAGCATCAGCCACGAGGCGACGTCCGCTCGAAAAGAACTTTGCCTTCTGCTTCGGCGGGTTCGCGGATCAGAGATTGAGTTAGGTCTGCGGGAATCACGTCGACGCGAACACCGAGCAACCTGCTTGCACGGGCTGTCGCATTGACGAGCTGTTTCAGTGGGACACCATAGACCAAGAGATCCACGTCACTTGTTTCGGTGGCGTGTCCTCTCGCGTGACTCCCGAACAATACTACCCGCGTTGCACCAAATTCGTCTGCAAGCATCTGGGCAACTCCGAGAAGCCCGCGCTGAATCTGCTGCAACATTGGCCGGGCACGCTCCCGGCGCGCTCGATTGAGTTCACGCCACTTCAGGGCATATTTCGCGATCTCATCTGGGGGCACTGACCGCCGCCTCATGAATCAATCATGACTATGTGCGTCCCTGCTCGCAAGAAGGAAGCCGTGCGCTGCCGCCGCCAGGCCATGGGAAGAGGCGGACGTGCATGCCCCGGCTTCTCACCACGATCCGCCATCTCCAGGACGACGTCGCGCGGGCCAGGAAGGAGCGCGACGACGCGCGCGCACCGCTCCGCAACATTATGGGGGAGGGACCCCGCCGGCGGGCGATCCCGGCTCTACCAGCTTGTCGCCGGACGAGCTCGCACGCGGATCGGGCAGGAGCTTTGCCCACCCGCTCGGGACGTGCGATGTCTCGATCGATGCGGGGTGAGGCATGAAGCTCGTGTTTCCCGTCCGGTTCGCCGAGGGCGAGCGGGTCGTGCAGACCACCGCCGACGAGATCAGCGAGAGCGGCACGTACGTGATCAGCACCACGCCGCCTGCAGTGGGCGCCGGGGTGACGCTGAGCCTCTACCTGCCGGACGCCGCCGACCCGGTGAATGCGAGCGGGGTGGTCCGCACCGCCGAGCGCGGCGAAGAGCGCCCGGGTTTCGGCGTCGAGTTCTCCGCGATCGCCGACGACGGCCCGGTTCGCATCCGCAAGGTGCTGCAGCTCGCCCAGAGCACCGGGGCCCCCAACCTGCG